>USLP01000228.1 GCA_900555525.1 uncultured Eubacteriales bacterium | reverse complement strand
TAACGAGCATTTTGACGCAGTATTACGGAAAATTTGCCTTTTTAAACCATATCGGGTTCAACTCCCGTGTGCCTAATTCCAAAATGAAAGAGATAAATTTGTGCGGGAACATTTCAAACACGATGTTCCTATATCGGTGAGCATTGCTTTGGCGGTGTCGTCTTTCATGGCGAATCTTTGGGCAAGGTAGCGCATGGAAGCGCCGAGTTCGCCGTCGGGACCGCCGTATTGGCTTATTATGAATGAAGCAAGCTTCGGGTTGGGGTTTTTAATATTTATCGGATATTGCAGTTTTTTCTGATATTCCCACATGATTTTTTACTCCTTTCTCAATCATTTTCCCAAGGCCAAGGGCCTTTAATCCATTCCCATGCATCGTCGCTTTTGTTTTCCGACGGTGTCAAAGGACCGTAGGTCTGCACATACCGCATACGCAGTTCTTTGGCTTTCTGCGATGCCTGTGAAAACATTTTCAGAGCGTTTTTGTCGTTTGGATGCGAATCGAGATAAAGGGTAAGCTCATCTAACATAAAATCATATGCGCTTAATTCACGCTTAAGCTTTCTTCTGTTAATAACATCAACCATTTTCGTTCCCTCCCGTATCTTCGTTCGGCACATAACAGCCGAGCGGAATATTAAGTTCGGGAAACATTGTTCCGTTTGAAAGAGCCTCGTCGGGCTCGTATGTTTTATTCATAATCTGCGGTACAACATACGCATACGCAACACAAACCTTCTGACCGAAACATTCGGTATTCATCACGCCGTCTTCCTTTTGCGCATTATCATTGCACGCACACTTTATATTATCCATATTAAAGTCAAATCTCCTTTCCGAAAGGCGGTTCGCCTTTCTCTTACCTTTTATGAAATTCGACCGAATATGTGAATTTACAATTTCAAATCCGCCATCATGTCATGCCTGTATTCTCTCGGCGATTTACCCGTGAATTTTTTAAACGTTCGCCTAAAATACGATGCGGAATTAAAACCGAGCTTTTCGCATATTTCCTCAATGGTAAGCTCGCTGTAAAGCAATAATTTTTTTGCGTTTCTTACGGCGATACGATTTTTGTATTCTATGGGCGTTGTGCCCGTTTCGGTCTTAAAAACCGAAAAAAATCTTGACGGAGACAGGTTTGCGATTTCGGAAATCTCTGAAACGGTTATATTTTTTTCGTAATTCACCGTTATATATTGAACCGCTTTTTTCACGGACGTACTCATGCGTTTTTCGGGTGATTTTTTTATATTCGGGATTATACGGTCAAGCACATTATAAAAAATGCCGAGTACCTTAAACGATTTTTCGGGAACGGAAAAATTATCATATGCAAGCTTAAAATCATTTTTCAGATACTCCATACCCGAAAGTTTTTGTATGTTGATTTTGCCGTTTGGCTCTTTTTCAAAATTAAAATGAAAGGTAATGTATGATATATCGGGTTCGCCCGTCCATCGGGAAATATATGTCGAGCCGTTCGGAACAATTATTATATCGCCTGCCGAAACAGTAACCGTTTCGGACTCTTCCGTATAAAATGTCCCCTTTCCGCAAAAAATCATACCTATGCTGAAAAACGGGCGGGGATTATCTCTAAAATCCGCCGTATCTGTATACTTACCGCCGTATTTTCCTATATTAAAAAAATTAAGTCTTGTATTTTCAGATATATTCATTTTTATTGCAATTCCTTTCTTCGCAGTAGTATTGTTCCTATATTCAGTATTATACTGTATTTTAATTTTTTTGTCAATATGTTATAATTAATAAAAAGGTGTCAAAGGAGGACTTTTTATGGATTTTAAAGGAAAAACCGCTGTTGTAAGCGGTGCGGCTTCGGGAATGGGGCTGCTGTTTTCGCAAAACTTCGCTATGCTTGGCGGAAATGTTTTAATGTGCGATGTGAATGAAGAACGGCTTAAAGAAGCGGTTGAAAAAATCAATTCGCAAAACTGCGGAAAAGCGGAAGGCTGTATCTGCGATGTAAGAAATTACGATGAGGTTTGTGCGGCAAGAGATAAGGCGGTCGAAAAATTCGGCTCGATTGATATTCTCACAAATTTTGCGGGCGGTACGGCAGTCAGAATGTTAAACGTAGACCCTGCCCTCGAATTTCCCGACATTCCTATTTCGGTATACGATTGGGGAATCGACGTAAATTTAAAGGGGCAGTTTTACTTTGCGCACGCTGTAATGAAGCAGATGAGAGAACAAAAAAGCGGACTTATCGTAAACATAGGCTCGATAACGGGCAAAGAGGGCGACGGCAGAGGTATGGATTATCCTACGGCAAAAAGCGGCGTTATGTTCGGACTTACAAAATCGCTCGCACAGTTCGGCTCAAAATACAATGTACGCTGTGTATGCGTATCTCCCGGTCCCGTACTCACGAGAGCCGCAATGGCAGGCATGAAAACCTTGCTCCACAGAGCGGCACAGCCGCAGGAAATAATAGACCTGATTTTGTTTATAGCCTCCGAAAAAGGTCAGTTTATAAACGGCGAAAACATAATGATAGACGGCGGAAGAAATGCAATGGGCAGGTGGAATTAAAAATGAGACAATCATTTTTTAAAAGGGAAAAAGCGCTTTTAACTGTAATGGTTCAAGCGGACAATCCCAAAAGAATTAAGGAGCTTATCGATAAATCCGTTCCGCAGGGTGCAGACGCTTTCGGAATGCAGTTTGAACGCATGAAAAGTGAATACAAAACAGAAAAAATATACCGTGATTTATTTACATACACAAAAGACAAGCCCGTATATATTACCAACTACAGGTCGGGCGAAAACGAGGGAAAAACCGATGAAACGCTTGCTGATGAAATTTTAAAGCTTGCGGAGTACGGTGCGGATTTATGCGATGTTATGGGCGATTTATTTGACAGACAGCCCGACGAGCTTGCCGTTAATGAAAAAGCCATAGAACAGCAGACAAAGCTAATCGAAAAAATTCACGAAAAAGGCTCGAAAGTTTTGATGTCGTCTCATATTTATAAATACACCCCTGCAAAAAGAGTACTCGAAATTGCACTCGAACATCAAAGGAGAGGGGCGGATATTGCCAAAATTGTAACGGGTGCGGACACCATGGCGGAACAGCTTGAAAACCTGAAAATTATAAATATGCTCAAAGAAAATTTAAAAATTCCGTTTTTGTTTTTATGTGGCGGAAGCTGTGAAGTTTTAAGAAGAATAAGCGGAGAACTCGGAAATTGTATGTATCTTTGCGTATGCGAGCATGACGCTTTTTCAACGCCGTCCCAGCCGCTTTTGAAAAACGTTAAAGCGATAACCGATAATTTTCGGGATTAAATTTTTCTAAAATACAAAAAATAAAAGGAGAAAAAACTATGAAAGCAATACTTGTAAACAGTGATAAATCGCTCTCTTGGAGCGAAGTACCCGACCCGATTATAAAGGCGGACGAGGTGCTTGTAAAGATAGAGG
>USLP01000227.1 GCA_900555525.1 uncultured Eubacteriales bacterium | reverse complement strand
AAGCGTATAATACTTAAAAGTATCAGAGTTTTTCTTACCGATCCCGTTTCAAAATCTCTGAAAGGAGTATTAATGTGAGGTATAAAAGGTCCGATTCCTACCATGTGCGGTTTAAATTCTTTTATAAATTTAATATCATCTATAAAGTTTTCGGTTGTTTGAAATGGTGAACCGACCATAAAACCACACCCGGTTTGAAAGCCTATATCTTTTAAATTATAAAGGCATTCAATTCTGGTATTTAAGCTTTGCACAGTCGGGTGCAAGCGTGAATAGTGAACCGTGTTTGCCGTTTCATGACGCAAAAGATATCGGTCAGCGCCTGCGTCAAAATATGACCGGTATGTTTTTCTGCTTTTTTCGCCAAGTGATAACGTAACGGCGCAATCTGGAAAATCGGATTTTATATTGTTTATTATACCGCACATAATATCGTCTGTATAATAATCATCTTCGCCGCCTTGAAGAACAAACGTGCGAAAACCCAATTCATATCCGTCTTTACAGCATTTTTGTATCTCGTCTTTTGTGAGACGGTAACGATTTATATTACTGTTGGATTTTCTGATGCCGCAGTAAAAGCAGTCATTTTTGCAGTAATTTGTTAATTCTGTAAGACCTCTTATATACACATCGTTTGCATAGACCTTTTTTCTTACCGCAACCGCCGCCGAAAAAAGCTCGTTTTGCACATTTTCCGAAGAAGAATCTATGATATTTTTCAGTTCATCATCAGATGGTAAAATTTTATTTTTTAGTTTTTCTATTGTTTCATTCATATTATAAGTTTTTCAAAAATGCTTTAAGCTTATTTTTTATTTTTATATGTCCCAAATCGTTCGGATGAAGTCCGTCGGGGCAATAAAGCTCCTTAATTACGTCAACATTGGGCTGAATACCGCTTACGGAATACAAATCCAAAACGGGTACGGAGTAGTATTCACAAACTTCTTTTATAACGTCAACATATTTTTTCAAGGGATTAACGGCGGGAATATACTCCGTTCCATGATTTTTCTTTTCTTCGCTGTTAATCTCATTTGTACGGTGAAGCGGAGTCATAAATACAATTTCGCTGTTCGGATATTTTTCGATAAGTCCCTCGATAAGCACACGGCACGCACCGTAAAACGTAAAAATTGTTTTATCGCAAAATTCACCTAACGGCGCTTTTCCGTGTCCGTAATCGTTGGTACCGCCGAATACAACAATAACGTCCGCGTCGTCGTCCATTTCTTTATAGCGTACGCAAAAAGCATCAGCCGGTTCAACAGGAATTTGATGTGCAATTCTTGTGCCGCTGATTCCGTAATTTCTCGCTTCTTTAAGTTCACACTCTTCTTTAAGTACATTCAAAAATATTTTATCATTTTCCGTTGTTCCGCATCCTTCTGTTATGCTGTCGCCCAAAAAATTTATTTTCTTGCCCTTTAGTTCCATTATTTTTTCTCCATTCTTTTATAAAAAATATAAGATAAGTATACCACTATAAAACAAATATGTCAATTAATTACAAAGAAAATGTAAAAAAAACTTGAAATATTAAATAATATATGTTATAATAATAGGAGTTTTCATTAAAAAAATTTATTTAAGGAGAAAAAATTATGAAACGTGAAAAACTCGGCTCAAGGTTGGGCTTTATTCTGCTTTCGGCAGGCTGTGCGATAGGCTGCGGAAACGTGTGGAAGTTCCCGTGGATGTGCGGTCAGTACGGTGGGGGAGCGTTTGTTTTTATTTATCTTTTGTGTCTTGTTATTTTGGGTATACCCGTAATGACAATGGAATTTTCTATGGGGCGTGCCGCACAGGCGAGCCCTGTACGTATGTATCAAAAGCTTGAGAAAAAGGGTACAAAATGGCATATCCACGGTTATGCCGCACTTATCGGAAATATATGCCTTATGGCATTTTACACTGTTGTATGCGGTTGGATGATTTATTATTTTGTAAAATACATTTCCGGCACAAATTCACAAATAGGATTCGTGCCTATGATAACAAATCCTACAATAAACGTTGTTTATCTTGCAATTACCGTTATTTTGGCTTTCGGAATACTCTGTTTTAATTTGCAGGGCGGACTGGAGCGTGTAACAAAATACATGATGATAATTCTTTTTATCCTTATGCTTGTGCTTGCAATACACAGCGGAACACTTTCGGGTGCCAAAGAAGGTCTTAAATTTTATCTTGTTCCCAAGCTTTCCGCAATAAACGGAAACGTTATCGTCGGCGCAATGAATCAAGCATTCTTTACATTAAGCCTTGGTATAGGCTCTATGGCTATTTTCGGAAGCTACATCGATAAAGACCATTCGCTTTTGGGAGAATCGCTCAATGTTGTAATTTTGGATACGTTTGTTGCTGTTGTTTCGGGACTTATAATCTTTCCGGCGTGCTTTACGTTTAACGTTGAAGTCGGAGCGGGACCGAGCTTGCTTTTTGATACAATGGCTTCGGTTTTCAATAATATGGCAGGCGGTCGTTGGTGGGGAGCGCTTTTCTTCCTTTTCATGGTGTTTGCGGCGCTTTCAACCGTGCTTGCGGTATGCGAAAATATTCTTGCCTGCGTTCGTGAGCTTACAGGCTGGAACAGACCGAAGGCTTGTCTTATCTGCGGAACGGGTACATTCATATTGGGAATCCGCCCTCGGCTACAGCGCATTTTCGGGTTTTGTTCCTTTTGCGGAAGGAAGCGCATGGCTTGATTTTTGGGATTTTATAGTAAGCACAAACTTATTGCCATTAGGCTCGCTTGTTGTAGCTTTATTCTGCTGTAACGAACGTTACGGATGGGGCTGGGAAGCATTAAAAGCGGAAGCAAACGCAGGAAAAGGTCTTAAAGTTCAAGACTGGATGAAGCCTGTTTTCAAATATGTAATTCCGGTTGTAATCGCACTTCTTTACATCTATGGACTTACAACATTTAACTGGCGCTAAAATTTGGAGGTAAAAATATGCAAAGCAGAAAAAACAAGGCAATTTTACAAATGGTTATATGCAGTGTATTATGGAGCATAGCGGGAATTTTTATAAAGCTTATAAACTGTAATGCCGTTGTAATAGCAGGGTTAAGAGGTTTAATTGCCGCGGCTGTGATTTTCGTATTTATGCATATTTCAAAAGAAAAATTTGTATTTACGAAAAAAACTGCCTTGGGCGCACTTATGGGCGGGATATCCTTTTTGTGCTTCGTTGCGGCGAATAAGCTTACAACTGCCGCAAACGCAATAGTATTGCAGTTTACATTACCTGTTTTTATACTTGTTTTTTCCGCCTTGTTTTTCCGTAAAAAAATAATCTTTGGCACATTTTAACAGTCACCTTTCTCATACGTCCTTCCAAAATCCCGCAACTCCTTGATTTTACGGCATTTTCATCTGTCAAAGCATATGATAAACTGCCAGGCCGTATAATACCAGGATTCCCGGAAAGCCCAAAATACCCACTGTCA
>USLP01000226.1 GCA_900555525.1 uncultured Eubacteriales bacterium | reverse complement strand
GCGTCTCGTCTGTCGTTGTTACGTCGTTAAACATTTTCTGAAGCGACGCAAGCTTTATATCCTTGTATGTCAATCATATCCCTCCTTATGGGCAGTCATCGGCAAAAAAGCCGATGACTGCATTTTTATTATATATTTTATGAGATGCTATGCTATGCTGTTACATTGTGTGCCTTTAAGATTGCACATTCCTTGGGACGAACCATTGCGCCGCCGTAAGCGTTAAGCCCTTTAACGGCGTCCATGAAACGCTTTTCGGGACAATATGCCTTAACATCGTCTATACCGTTGCAGTATGCGAATGCCTTTGTTGTTTTAAGAACGATATAATCGTCGTCGCCGCCATTATATATGTTGTTTGACATCTTTACGACAGCGCCTCTGTACATACCAACAATACCTTTGGCAATCTGCGTATCGTTGGCTGTCTTTAATTCAACGAGTCTCTGTTCGAAAAGGTCGTAGAACCACGGCGTCAGATATAAGCAAAGCTCGTCCTTGCCCGATACTCCGTTATTCCAAAGCTGAACGAAAAGCGCGTCTATAGCGGCTTTTGCCTGCTCTGCCGTTGTTATGAGCGTTGAGGTGGACTTATAGCCTGCGCTTGTGCCGAGCTGTTCGGCGATATAAGCGTCCTCTTTTTCCGCCAAGGCTCTTGTAGCCTCCAAAGAAAGTGCGCTCATAAGACCGTCTATCGACTGCGCCTTATCGATATCGTCAACGCCGTAGTTAAAGTAATCGTACTGGTTTATATCAAGATATACCGACGAATCCGCAGGTGTTTCGGGTGCCGCTATATCCGTTCCCGGTACATAAGTTCTAATCGTGGGGCGTGAAACACCCAAAATTTTTACTTTCTTTCCTTTTCCCGCTTCACCCTCAAATTTGAAATCACAGTCGTTTTTGAAAACCGTGAACTTGGGGAGCTGATCCTGAATGTATTTTGACCATATGGTCGGTTTAAAATTTTCGTATGACATAATTTAATTTCTCCTTTATATTTAATATTTTTTTACCATTTAAGCATGGATTTCATTACCGCTTCCATAACCTTTGGGTTTGAAAGCTGTTTCTTTGTAAGCTTGTCAGCCTCTTTTGAGGTGTAAAAATCTTTTTCGCTCTCGCTGTTTTCGTTTACCTTTCCCATTGCTTTGGGCTTTTTGCCGTCCTTGTTTTCAATAGTTACTCTGTACGCCGTTTCGGGCGAAACATGAGCGCATACAAGACGGTGAAATTCCTCGGGAAAATCCTCGAATGAGTTGTATTTCATATCGGGAAATTCCGCTCTTACCTTGGAGATAATGATATCCTTGATTCTGTCTAAGGCAAGCTTTTTGTACGATTCGTTTTCACGCACAAGCTTCTTTATGTAAGCTTCGTTCGGAGTTACGCTCTCGCCTTCGGGCGAAAGATTCACTGATGCAAGCTCACAGAGCATTTCGTTGTTTCTTTTTAAGTCTTCAACGCTCTCACGCAGTGCATAAACCTCACGCATAAGCGCATCTGTCATGTTTATTCTTCTTTGGGCTTCCTCCTGCTCCCGTTCTCTTTTCATTCTTACGGCTTCCTGCGCCGCTTCTTCGGGTGTAAGCTGAGGTTCGTTTTCGTTTGGGTTGTTTCTTTTCTTTTCCTCCATTATTTTTTCTCCTTTCTTTTATTTAAGCTTGCTGTCTCGGCTGTATTGCGGACATTGCTTGTTTAAGCAGACATAAACGGGTTTTTCCACCTCTTTTTTGTCAATCACCTCCTTTTGTATGTGCGATACCTTCATTTCCGTTTTGCAAATCGGACACATCATCTTTTGTTCCCTCGCTTTCTTTTATTTGCGCCAGTTTCCGTTTTCGGATAATATCCAAAAACTTGCCTCTCGGAGCCGCCGAATCTCCGTCAAGAGCGCTTACATATTCGTCAAATGTGATATATCCCTTTGTAAGGGCATTTTCGAGCGCCTGCTCGCGTGCGAATTTTGAAAAAGCATTCGCAGGCGAAACGTCAACCTTGACGTTAATCTGCATTTTTTCAAGTATATGGCTCGGTACGATTATCGTATGCTTTTTGCTGTCCGATTCATATTCGGCTTTCATGCCGTCCGGATTGTAAACAGCATACATATTAAACCATACTCTTGCGGTATCCTCTATAAACTGCTTATATGCGCAGACATATTCGTTAAGAGATAACGACGCCTGCTCCTGCACGGCTATAATAGCCGTTCCGCTGGCATTTTCGGGGTTTATCTGACCCACGACAGCGTCGCCGGCGCCGCTTAATTCTCTCGTTACGTTTAAAATTTCGTCCTGAAGCTGTTTGACCGTACCGCTCATCGGCGCAGGCGCTATATACGAAAACGCATCGGCAACATTTTGGATACCCGGACCGCTTATTTTTATGGCGGTTCCGACCTTTGAAATGCTTTCGGGATTTTCAATCATGTCCGCATTGTAAACGGGCTTTGCATACCCCGTCATTTTGTTGTTCATTTCACGTCTTACAAGGAGCGCATTTGCGCTTATCTGGTTCGGTATCATTTCATAAACCTCTCCGATTCCTCTTGAAGAATTGTATTTGCCGTTCCAAACGAACGAGCATATCGGATAAAGCTTAAGTCCCGAAATCACTTGCTCGGGTTCGTATATAAGATTTTTTACACATCTTAAATAGCATACGCTTCCGCCTTTTTTATACATATATAAAAGCGAGGTGCATTTTTTTGAGCCGTAATTGTTATCGTCTGTCGTTTCATCGTCATCAGCCGTTATGAGGTCTAAATCCTTTTCGGGGATTCCGTTTATAAGAGCCTCTTTTTTGACCTCGTCAACACGCCGTCTTTCAAATACTATTATATATTCCTGCTTTTGAATATCGCTTTGAGTTTCGTCCGCAAAGAATATATTTTCCTTTGAAATAATCTGCGAATTAAAATTCCCGTCATAAAAATACATATAGCTGTCGCCCGTTATGCAGGCTCTTTTTACAACACTGCGAAGCTTTGAATCCATGCTTGTGTTTTCCCATGCCGCTTCCGCAATCTTGTTGAAGTTGTCGCAGACTATGGAATAAAGCTCTCCGCTTTTTCCCATGTTTCCCATGGGAGAGTAATGAATACTCATTACATTGTTGGAAACCATGGAAACCTTGTAGTCTACGGACGGTCTTATAAAGTTGTACTTCGGGAGACGCTCTCCGCTTTTTTCAACGCCGTACCATTGATCGCCCTCATAAAAACGGCAGCACATTTTAACGTTTTCATATATATCGTCTTTTAAATGCTCCTGCTTTAATTCCTCGTATTTGTTCCATATATCGTAAACATCTGTCATTTTCTCACCTCCGTTCCGTTATATCGGGATATATCCTCCAAAATTTTTGCATTTCTTTTTTCTTCCTCGCTTTGCTGTACCGTTTTCTTAAAGCTGTGCCGATGAACGGGGCGGTCGGTTTTCGGCGCACCCTTTTTTT
>USLP01000225.1 GCA_900555525.1 uncultured Eubacteriales bacterium | reverse complement strand
TTTATCTTTTGAAACCGCCCATATTGAGATTTTGTAATCATCAATAATCAAATGAATTCTTTTGCCGCTTTTAAATTTTTTAATCCAATAGCCATCTTTATATTCAAGCGCCATATCTCTTTTCAATTCTTTCCCTGTATCACCTATTGAAATCGGAACAGATGCATAAACTCCTTCCATTTCCTCAAAAGGCATATTTATTTTGACATACAGATTGTTTTCGCGGTTCTGTAAAATAATATTGTCAGAATTGAGTTTAGCAGACAAAACACGTATACGCTTGTCAAGTACCGGCGCAGAATAATTTGTGTTTTCAAGTATTTCACCGGTAATGGGAAGTTCCTCATTTTGCGGTTTGGGATAGTGTAAATAAATATGTTTTATTGCTGAATCGGAAAGTTGAATTTCGTTATATCGACTCCATTTTACAAAATCCGTAATATCTGCAAAACACATATTGTAAATGCACAACTCATTATGTGGAAGACAATCTTGAATACAAGTAACACTTTTCCCGTTTACTGTTACAGACACCGATGAAGGAGTTTCATCATCGCGTCCCTGTATCTCAAACCAAAGCCATAATCGATCCGGTCTGTTCCAACATGAGTTGATATGATTAAACTGTATCGCATATGTTTCCTGCACTTTTAATGCGTCATTAGAAATGTGATTACTTCTTATTAATTCCTCTATTTGGGTATTTGCTGTAAATGTAAATATATCGGCATTGTTTTTTTTCAAAACTCGAGGCAAAGGCGGCAAAATTTTATCATTCAAGTCTTGTTTAATATCCGAAACATTGATAATAATACATTCGTATGCAGGGATAATATATTTTTTCTTTGTTCCGTAGCAAATATCTTCCATTGCTTTTTGATAAGGATAAATCATATAAGTATTTTTTTTCCAATTACCCTCCGTAAAACCGATACGTCGATTATAAGTCACTTCAAACTCAATATTTTGCGGAAATGGATTGAATAAAAAAACAAATCCTTCATTCTTTAAAATTTTGGAATATCCGTCTATTCCGCAGCCGACCTGCGCACCAAACGGTATTGTATATCGACTTAACGGAAAGATATTTTTTGCAAACTCAATCCACTTTTTATAAAAATCCACATATCCGTGTACTTTATCCGGTTCATAAGGCAAAATGGTTGGTGTAATTGAACCTCCGACCGCAATGGAAGACAAAAGCGCATATTTCCATCCCACATAGTCAAAAACCTTATCAAGATCAAGTAACTTCATCCAACATGATTGTATCATTCTGTGTGTTATTCCATGATTCAATGTTTCGGGCATAAATCGAAAATAATGATTCCATACGCTTTGCTGACGTATGTTATTTGCGGTAATTCTATCAACTGAAAGATCTGAATATATCGGATTCATTACATAAACTTCATTTTCCCAAAATGCTTCATGCTGATCTATATATTTAAAGCCCCAAAGACCATATTCTTTGTTGCCGTGAAAACCCTCAATATAAAGATTAGGAAACTCTTCTTTCAAACGGCGCATAACTTTGAGTGAATTGCGAAATCCTTTATATGCGCCTGCACCGGGTATATGTCCATGTGAATCGTTAAAACAGAAAAAACCGTTTCCCGGTCCCGGATCCCAACTCCATAGATCAAGACCGTATTTTTTGATTGTATTGCTCTGTACTTTTATATACCAATCTGTAAAACTATCATCTGCAAGACAGTTTTCGGTACTGATATTTCCTTTTATGTCTTTCTTTTTCCATTGCTCTGTATCAGCATAACATATCATAGAACTGTTGCCATATTCGCTGTTTCCTGCTGTTCCGGTGTACATTCCTATTTTCAAACCTTTTGACCTTGCATATATCAAAATGTTTTCGGCATATGTATTATTAGGAAAGAGCTCCCAATATGAATTTTCATTTGCATCCGGTATTTTATTGGGAAACAGAGGATTAAGTAAAATGGTATCGCAGCCCATTTCTGCAGCAGTATCAATATGTTTTAGATATGCTTGATATTCTTCATTATTTTCAGGTCTTTGAGGCATATTGCCAAAAAAGTCATAAACCATAAATTTGAATAGTTTTTTATCACATTCAAAATAATTATCCGTATAATGACGAAAAGCTTGTATTTCGGAAAAATATAAGGATATTCCTTCGCTTGGATTTCTGTAACGCGGATGATATCTGCCATTTGTTTTAATTTGAGTTTTATTAAGGCATGGCTGTATTAATTCACCCCAAATCTCATATGAACCATAAAAATTCAAATCACAGTCAAATTTTTCGTTTTCGTCAAGAATCAGCATAGGTTCAAAAAAAACAGTATTATTATCAATCTGACAATACGGGTTTTCAAACCCACAACAAAAACCATTGCTGTCATTCCTCAGAAAAACAGCCGCAGATGCATTGAAAAACGTCTCATATAGAAAGTGTTCTTTTGATGTAGGCAAGGTAGCTGAAATTTTCAACAGTGTTGTTTTTTGATTAAATTGTATAGAAATTGCCCTTGTAATAAAAGGTGCGTTAGGGACTTCATTATATGTTATAATAAATTCTGCATTATTTGCATAAAATTTATAAGTATTGTTTTTCTTAATCGACTTTATTTCAGACAATCTATATTCTTTCTTATTTGTAGTAATAATTATATCGTCATGAAATTCAAAGCTTCTGCTTTTGATCAATCCGTTGTTGTATGTAAATTCTCTTAAGCACATTGTTTTCCCTCTCAAACCGTAGATTATATTTTGTTTTGACACTTTTAATTCACATTATAACATAAAACTTAAAATAAAGCAATAGAAAATATAATGAATTGAAATGAATTTTGTAGGTTTACAATAGATGTGTTACATCCCGAAATATTTTATTGCGAGATAAAATCATACGCTCATCTGCCATATAAAGCTCGTTTGTGTCAATTGCCTGAGTCATTGTTGAATCGTTCTCATCATAATCACCGTCAATGGTTTTTATATATTCAACGTGAAATCCGAGAACATTATTATCAAAAATCGCATTTTTGATAAGGTATGAATGCAGACATTCTCCAAATAGGGATTTGGTTGTCTGAACAACTCTGCCTTGTGTCTTCCCATTTACCTCAAATCGGGGAGTTCCCGTGAATCCAAAGAACTGTGCGTTTTTGAAGTGACGCACAATATCATTATGCATATCTCCGAACTGCGAACGGTGACATTCATCAATTATAAAAACAACTTTCTCTTCTCTGTATTCATCAAGCACTTTTGAATATTGCGGTTTATTCACGGCAGTTGCCATTTTTTGAATGGTTGTAATTATCAAAGGCTTTGTACTATCTTTAATTTGTTGAACTAATTTAAATGTCTCATTTGTCATATCAACGCAACCAGGATCAAATTTATTAAATTCATCCAATGTCTGTTTGTCTAAATCTTTTCTATCTACTAGAAAAACCACTTGATTAATAGAT
>USLP01000224.1 GCA_900555525.1 uncultured Eubacteriales bacterium | reverse complement strand
GTCGCCATTCTCGTTGACGGCTGACGTTCCTTGCTTCTGTAAACCGTTTTCGGATTTTCACCGAATGAAAATTTTATCGCCGACGGGTCTTTCACAATCATATCGTCAATAATATCCCCAGCCGTTTTCATAACAAGGAAGCTACCGCTTATCGGATTTGCACTGCCGGGTCCCGTTGAAACACAGGTTATTCCTGCGTTTCTCGCCTCTTTAAAATACCCGTCCGCAGGATTTACGGCATCTACGGCACGAAGCTGGGGCGTTACGGGTTCGGATTCCTCATTGCCGTCATCGCCCTCAAAGCCGAGCGAATCCTCAAACATTCCAAGATGCGTATGCGCATCTATAAAACCGGGGAAAACATATCCGCCGTCCGCATCGATTATATCATGCCCCGACTTCATTTCATCTGTAAGCTCCGCCATATCTCCCGTTTTAATTATCTTCTTATCAAATATAACGAACCCGTTTGGAATAGGCTCGCTCTCCATTGTATAAATTTTTCCGTTCGTTAAAATCATCGGAATTCTCCTTAATCAAGCTTCTATATAATTATATAATAATTCCCCAAATTTGTCAATAGTTTTCGCATTTTAAAAATTTGCCGATTGCAGAATTGTAAAAAGGCAGTCTGTGCAGACCGCCTTTTTTGTATGAATTTTTAATTTTCTTTTTGTTCGGCATTCGTATCGCTGTTTTCGGCTTTAATCGGATATGCCGTTATTTCTTCGGAATCTATAAGCGTAAATCCGTCGGGAAGCTTAAGCGTTACGCTGTACGATGTTTTGTTCTCATCGGGGTTGTAATCGTTTATATAGCCCGCTATGCTTGTAAGCGTCTCCGCCTGATTTTCGTTTCCCGCAACCTCAATATTTTCTTTGCTTAAAGTAAAGCTTACGCCTTCCGGGGCATTTTCGATTTTTACGGGAACGATTTTCTTTTTCAAAATCGGGATTTGTACGTTTATACTTTCCGTTACAAATGTGAGGTTATCCGAAAATACCTCCTCACCTTTTTCGTCAACGGCAATCCCCTTATAATTTGCGTTTACCGAAGATTTAACCCCCGTCATGTCCACGCTCACAAGCACACTTGCTATTTTTGTACTCAAAAGTTCGGGAACTTTTAATGAAATATTTTCGGGCGTCAGCTTTATATTGTCCTTATCGATATAATAATCCGTATCAAGCGTACCGTCATACGATACCGTAACAGGCTTTGAAACCGTTACGATTTCATCTATATAAAGCGAAACGCTTGACGGCGATTTATTCATAACGGTTATTTCGCTGTCGTTGGATCGCACCTTTACGGGCAAATTGAAATCACCGGTATCATGGCACTGCGAAACATCAACGAATGCAAAAAGGTCGGTTGTATCGAGCAAGTGAATTTTTGAACGTGTTCCGTTCTTTTTCATCTTTTTCGGAAGTGAACTTACAATAAAGCCCTCGCTGTTTATATCAGCCTCGCCCGTAACGGTAACGGGAACCTCGACAACTTCATAGCTTATTTCGGGGTTCTGCGCAATCTGAACATAAGCCCACAGCAAAAAAGCCAAAATAACCGAAAAAACCTTTAAAACCGTATTTCTTTTTATCATTTCCATTAGCTTTTTCACCGTTTCGTCCCCCTTTTTATTTTTTTGAATCCTTTTTCGTTTCTTTTTTTGAAGCCTTTTCCTGCTTTTTATTTTGTTTGATTTTCAATTTGAATCTTGTTTTTGAAATTGTTGCGCCGTCTTTGATGAGAAGATTTTTCAATGCCTCCTCCAAAACGGGAGCGCTCAAATTACGGGTCAAGCCGCCGTCGCACGCAAGCGAAATCTTGCCGGTTTCTTCCGAAACGATAACAACGATACAGTCGCTTGTCTCCGAAATTCCCAAACCTGCACGGTGTCTCGTTCCGAGTTCGCTGTCGAGCGTATCATTCTGCGAAAGCGGAAGAAAACAGCCTGCCGCCTTAACTTTGTTGTTGGAAATTACCACAGCGCCGTCATGAAGCGGAGCCTTAGGATAAAAAATGTTATTCAAAAGCTCGCAGGAAACAACGGAATCAAGCATTATACCCGTACGCACAATATCCATAATTTTCGTATTTCTTTCTATAACGATAAGCGCGCCGATTTTCTTTTCGGAAAGAATTTTCGCACTTTGCGAGATTGCCTTAATCGTGCTTAAAGTCTGCGCCTTTTCCAAATCCTCATCAAAACTAAAAAGAGAAACTTTGCTTCTTCCCATTTTGGAAAGAGCCGACCGAAGTTCGGGCTGAAACAGAATGATAACAGCAATAAATCCAACCTGTATTGCGTTTTTTAGTATATAATTAACCGTATTAAGCTTGAATATTTCGGAAAGCTGAAGCGATACTATAAGTATAACAATGCCCTTCAAAACCTGAACCGACCTTGTATTTTTGAAAAATGTAGCAACCTTGTAGATAATATACGCAATAATGAGAATATCTATATAGTCGTTTATACGAATGGTTGAAAACAGCGCAAGCTGATTGGGGATATCCAAAATATTTGCCGGCATAAAACGCTTCACCTCCAAAAAATTTTTTATAAATTAATTATATAACATATTTTTGTTTTTTGCAAGTCTTTTTGAAATTTTTATAAAATTTTTTTGCCCCTCTATTTTACATTTTTTTCGGAGTATTAAGAATAAACACAAGGTCAATAATAAAAACAGAAAAAACAATTTAAAAAGGGGTAATTTCGTTGGCAAAAATTATTGTAAATCCAAAAAATGCGCCAAACGGTGAAATCGAAATAAGCGGCTCGAAAAATTCCGCACTTCCAATACTTGCGGCTTCGGTTTTGTGTACAGAGCCATGCATTATAGACAATGTTCCCGATTTATCCGATATACGCAATATGAAGGAGCTTATAAAAAACACCGGTTTAACCTTGAGCATTAATAAAAACAGATATATGTCGGAAACCGCAAAGGAAATTTTTCCCTTTGCTTCGTATGAAATGACAAACAAATTAAGAGGCTCTTTTCTTATCGCAGGTCCGCTCCTTGCAAAAACGGGTTATGCCAAGGTCGCCTACCCGGGCGGCTGTCATATAGGAGAACGCCCGATTAACCTTCATTTAAAAGGCTTTTCAAAACTCGGAGCGGATATAACGAACCAAAACGGCTATATAGAAATGAAATGCGAAAGGCTCAAAGGCGCAAAAATTTATCTTGATTTTCCGTCAGTGGGAGCAACGGAAAATATAATGATTGCCGCCTGCACGGCAAAGGGTGTAACAGTAATCGAAAATGCCGCCGCAGAACCCGAAATAGAGGATTTGGCGGTTTTTTTGAATAAGGCGGGCGCAAATGTGGAGGGTGCAGGTACGCCGAATATACGTATAAACGGAGTTGAAAAACTTTTCGGCTGTGAGCATACCGTTATCCCTGACAGGATAGAGGCAGGAACATATATGATAATGGCGGCGGCTTCAAACGGAAAAATTAAGCTTACAAATATTATCTGTTCGCACCTGCGCCCTGTAATAGAAAAGCTTC
>USLP01000223.1 GCA_900555525.1 uncultured Eubacteriales bacterium | reverse complement strand
GCCTCGACGATCCCGCCGTAGGTAAAGCCGTAGGCCTCGTACTCCTGCCCGTTTTTGTCAGTGTAGACTTGCCTGGTGAGCGTGCGGTCGAGCTTTTTGCCGTCGCGCAGGACGGTCATGTCGATCGTGCCCGTGTCGCCAAGGCCCATGATGAGCGACACATCGCTCTTTAAATAAATGCGCTCACCGTTGATGGCGTAGATCGTGTCGCCGGGCATCAGGCCGTCCTCTCCCTGCTGCGGGAAATCGGGGTTCAGCTCGACGATCTCCGTCGTGTAGAATGCCTGCGCACCCGCATACAGACAGATGACGATGATGAGGCCCGTCAGGAAGTTCATGAACGCGCCCGCGACGAAGATGATGAACTTCTTCCACCAGACCTGGCGGCCCAGCGCGCGGTCGTCGTCCGAATCCTCGTCCTCGCCCTCCATGGCGCAGTAGCCTCCAATGGGCAGAAGGCGCAGGGAGTATTCGGTGTCTCCCTTCGTCTTATGGAACAGCTGCGGGCCCATGCCGATGGAAAATTCATTGACGCGCACGCCGCAGGCCTTGGCCGCCAAAAAGTGGCCAAACTCATGCACGGCGATGAGCACGCCGAAAATCAGGATCGCAATGAGAATATAAACCATGGTCTCTCCTAAATTTGGTCAGTTGAGCTTTTCGCGCACGACCTCGCGCGCGAGCCGGTCTGCTTCCAGAATATCCGAAAGCTGCGGTTGATATACCGTCTCGGTTTTATCGAGCGCCGCTTCGATGAGGTCAGGGATGGCACAGATGCCGATCTCGTCGCACAGAAATGCCGCGACGGCCTCTTCGTTTGCGCCGTTCATCGCCGCGCAGTAGACGTTCCCGACGGCGGCGCACTGCTTGGCGATCTTCAGGCAGCGGAAGACCTCTTCATCGGGCTCGGCAAAGGTCAAAGGCGGGCACTTGAGAAGGTCAAGCGGCTCCGCGGGCGAAACGGCCCTGTTGGGGTACGTCATCGCGTAGCGGATGGGCAGCTTCATATCGGGCGTGCCAAGCTGTGCGATAACGGCATTGTCATTATATTCAACCATTGAATGAATTATGCTTTCGGGGTGAACCACAACCTCAATCGGTTTATGATTAAAAAGGTGGTAGGCTTCTATCACTTCAAGCCCCTTGTTCATCATCGTTGCGCTGTCAATCGTTATTTTCTTGCCCATTGACCAATTAGGATGATTGAGCGCTTCATCAATGCTTATATTGTAAAGATTTTTTCGTCCTCTGAACGGTCCTCCCGATGCGGTAAGAATTATCTTTTTCACTTCTTTATCCTCGCCGGCTCTGAGACACTGAAAAATTGCGGAATGTTCGGAATCAACAGGATAAATCGGAACGTTATTTTCTTTAGCTCTTTGCATGACGATTTCACCGCCGCAAACTATAGTTTCCTTGTTTGCGAGTGCGATTTTCTTCTTCAAATCAATTGCCGAAAGCGTAGGCTTAAGCCCCGCACTTCCCATAACGGAATTAAAAAATGTGTCGCTTTCATCAAGAGAAAGCATTTCCAAAAGTCCGTCTTCCTTACAGTAAATTTTGACATCGGAGGCAACAAGCGCCTTTAAGTCATTATAATACTTATCATTAGCCAAACAGAGATTTTTTACTCCGAATTTTTCCGCTTGCTTTGCAAGCAATTTATAATTGCTCCCTGCCGAAAGCGCATTAACTTTTATATTATGCTTTTCGCAGACCTTTAAGGCTTGTGTACCGATTGAACCTGTAGAGCCTGCAAGCAATAATGACTTTGTCATTTAATAAAACACTCCAATCCCAAGTGTGCTGATTATAAAATATATCATCGGCGCAACAAATACAAGGCTGTCTACTCTGTCCATTATTCCGCCGTGCCCCGGCATAATATTACCGAAATCCTTCGTATGCCCCGCTCTTTTTATTGCCGACGCAGTGAGGTCGCCTATCTGCGAAATACCGCCCGACAATACAGCAATAAGATAATACACACCCAAGTTTATATTAATCGAAAAACCGAATTTTAAAATCATATGATAAACAAAAAAGCCGAACACTGCGCCGAAAAATCCGCCTATTGAACCGGAAATTGTTTTTTTCGGACTTAAATTTTCGCAAAGTTTTTTTCCGCCAACGATTTTTCCGACAAAATATGCCGCAGTATCTGTACAGAATGCCCCGATAAACGGAAGCCAGATATAATATTTACCAAAATCAAGATTTCTCAAAAATATTATATGTGAAAAGCAAAACGGTATTATAATTATAATAAAAAATACCATTGCCACATCGTTTATTGTAACTCTTTTATTAAAAAATACCATATATGACGAAAGAAGCAGCACATAAAAGAAAAATATGGGCGCTGTAAATTTCGTATCAAATTTATCCAAAAACGGCATTAACGCTGATGAAATTATACCCAGTACAACAAAAAGCGGTTCTTTTTGGTATGAAAAAACTCCGAAAATTTCATATAAGCACATTAAAGAAAGTATAACGGCACAACACGCTATAACAGCTTTACCGGAAAACATTATAACAAACAAAAGAACAATAGCGATTGCGGCGCTTCGAAGCCTTTGCATCATTATGATTTCACCTCCAAAAGGAACTAAACGTTTCCAAAACGTCTGTCCCGTTTCATATACGATTCAATTGCCCTATCCAAATGCTTTGGCTTAAAATCGGGCCACAGTACATCGTCATAATAAAATTCACTGTATGCCGCCTGATACATAAGGAAATTTGAAAGCCTAAGCTCGCCGCTCGGACGGATTATAAGGTCAGGATCGGGACAATGCGCCGTATAAAGATTAGACGAAATTAATTCGGGCGTTATATCGTCGGGCGAAAGCTCCCCCGAAACACAAGCCTGAGCAATTTTTTTAGCCGCCATTGCTATTTCATCTCTTGAGCCGTAATTTGCACAAATATTCAAAAAATTGCCTGTATCATAAAACTTTTCGGTCAATTTTTCCTCTTCTCGTATAAGCTTTAAAAGCGCAGGCGAAAATTTATCTACATCCCCCAAAAATTTGACGCAAACCTCTCTGTTTTCCATAAGACCGTGAATTTTCGGAACACGCTCCATTGCAAGCTTCATGAGGTTATCCACTTCCTCCTTCGGTCTGCTCCAATTTTCGGTTGAAAACGCGTAAACGCTAAGTACCTTTACACCTATATCGAATGCATACCTTGCAATTTTTATTAATGTATCCGCTCCTGCAATATGACCTGCTGTACGGGGAAGACCTCTTTTTTTTGCCCATCTTCCGTTTCCGTCCATTATAATTGCAATATGAGTCGGAAATTTTTTCTCTTTTGTATCGGCAGATTTCAACAAATCCACCTCCGCAAAAATAATCTTTAAACTTCAACACCCTATTATATCATACTTTTAAGAAAAAATAAAGACTTTTTTAATATTTTTTTAATTTTTTTGGGGATTTTTATTTTTTTTTCAAATTTCTAAAAGAAGCGGGTGTTACACCCTCTTGATTTTTGAAAACCGCACAAAAATAGCTGACATCATTAAATCCCGAAGCTTTCGCTAT
>USLP01000222.1 GCA_900555525.1 uncultured Eubacteriales bacterium | reverse complement strand
TTGCCGATATTTTGACAGGCAAGGTGAACCCGTCGGGCAAATTAGCCGAAACGTTCCCGAACCAAATGAGAAAAGACCTTGAATACCCCGGCGACGGTATAAAAGTATCATATGACGAAAAGCTTCAAGTCGGCTACAGATACTATGATAAGCACCCCGAAGAAATCACATTCCCGTTTGGGCATGGGCTTTCGTACACCGAATTTTCGTATTCCGATTTATCGCTGAAAACCGACAGCGAAAACATATCCGTAAGCTTCAATCTGAAAAATACGGGCGATACGGACGGCGCGGAAGTTGTTCAGATATATATAGGCGACGTTGTTTCAACCTGCACAAGACCAATTAAGGAATTAAAGGCTTTCAAAAAGGTTTTCTTAAAGGCAGACGAGACAAAGAAAATCGATATTTCAATTCCGATTGAGGATTTGGGGTATTACAATATAATGCTTCGTGATTTTGCCGTTGAGGACGGCGCATATAAGATTTATGTCGCTTCGTCATCGCAGGATATCCGCTTGTGCGGTCAAATCGAAATAAACGGCAAGACACCGTACACAACCGCAGGTTCGGGCGGAGATATGATAGGATAAAAGAGGGCGGATAATATCCGCTCCTACGGCATGTTTTGGGGTTTGTTCTGTAGGGGTGGACCTGTGTGTCCGCCCGTCCATGGGTTTGTACAAATTTTTGATTTTCGGGCGACCACGAAAGACGTGCCCCTACGGGGTTACAAGGGTTTGGTACATTTTCATTAATTCGGCGACGCACAGGCTTTCGGTGAAATTGTTTTTGACGGGGAAGCCGTATGCCTGCATTACGGCTTTGTCGTTGTTTTGGTGTGCCTTGCGCAGTTCGGGCGGCATTAAAAGCTCATTATACAAATCAGCAAGCGAGCAATCGGGATATAACGCTCGTGCGTCCAAAATTCCCTGCGCTGTTTCTTCGATTTTTTTCTTTTGCTCCTCTGTCGGCTTACACCACGGGAAATTATTGTAAACAATATCATTTGAATATCTGTAATCACTTTTTATTCTTCCACAAACAACTCTTGTCCATGCCATATGTACATTTGAAATCAGTATACCAAAATGGTATAAATTAGCGTTTGGAATAATCAAATTGGCATTTCCGCAAATTATTTCAGGATTTTCAAAACCTATTGGTATGTATTTTCTGTTTTCTGAACTATGCGACGGAATGAGAATATATGTTGTATTAGGTTGTCTGATTTCCATAAACCGAGTTGGAAAATCAGCAAATTTTCTTGTTGCTTCTTTTGTACTTGATAATCTAAATTCTCTGATAGCGGCAATTTTTTCTTTTACTCTCGGCATTTTATTTATTTCTGTCGGAGTAATGTTATTTAACCATAAGCACCAACGTGGAATATTATGTAGAAATTCTTTTGCTCCTAAAAATTTTTTTATATATTTTTCAGCTAAAGGTTCAGAAGCAATTAATTTCTTTTTTTCCTCATCAGTTAAAAAGAAATTGCCATCATCAACAGGAATACTTCCTTTCATAATTTTCGGCACATCACACAACGGTTTTTTTCTGCTTTCAACAAAAATATCGGGAGCGTCCAAAAGATATGTGTTTATATTTTTTGCAATAATCGGACGGTTGTCCGTGTATATGTATTTCGGGCGGATAATATCCGCCCCTACGGCATATTTTGGGGTTTGTTCTGTAGGGACGGACCTGCGTGTCCGCCCGTCCATGGGTTTGCACAAATTATGCGAAACGACACGCAGGTCGTTCCCTACGGTGGTTGGTTTTAAATTTGTGCAAAAACCTATAATAACGCAATGGACGGCTGCTTTTTCGCTTGCTTCACTATTCCATTTAAACGTTCTGTGTGCGAAATTTATTTGTATTCCGTAGCGTTCAAACAGGGGTTTCCATACGCTTGCGGTTTGTTCGCCCTGCGTTATCGAATTTGTAGATACAAAAGCTGTTTTTATATTTGTATTTTGCATAATTTCGGCGGCTTTTTTATACCACCCCGAAACATAATCTATTTTGCCTGCCGTTTTGTATGGCTTGCCTTTTTCGTCCGTATAAATACTCAATATATCGTCCTTTTGCGAACGATTTTGCAACGAATAACCCACAAACGGCGGATTTCCCATTATATAATTTAAGCTTTCCTTTGGGATAACGCTGTTCCAGTCTAAACGCAAAGCGTTGCCCTCGGCTATATTCGCATACGATTTTAACGGCAGAAAATCAATATTTGTATGCAGTAGTTCCTCCGTTTCTTTCATCATCTGGCTTTCGGCTATCCAAAGAGCCGTTTTTGCCACCGTTACGGCGAAGTCGTTTATCTCTATCCCGTAAAACTGCCGTATCGATACCTTTATGACATTGCCCGAATTAAGCGCAATTTGTCCTCCCGTCTGCGTGATTTTAAGCGCTTCGTTTTCAAGTCTGCGAAGCGACATATACGTTTCCGTAAGAAAATTTCCGCTTCCGCACGCAGGGTCAAGAAAATTAAGCCGGGAAATTTTTTGTGTAAATTCGTCCGCTCTTTTTTCTCTCGTTTTTTGAGTTTTTATTTCCTTTATTTTCGCAAGGTCCTCTTTTAATTCATCAAGAAAAAGCGGGTCTATAACCTTATGTATATTTTCGATTGACGTGTAGTGCATACCGCCCGACCGCCTTGTTTCGGGATTTAACGTGCTTTCAAAAACCGCTCCGAAAATTGTCGGGCTTATATCGCTCCAATCAAAATCCGCGCTTGCTCTATCGAGAAGCAAAGCTCGGATTGTATCGTTCATTTGCGGTATTTCAATATTTTCATCAGCGAAAAGTCCGCCGTTGACATACGGGAACGACGCAAGCTGTTCATCAGTATACGGGTCTCTGTCCTCATATTTCGTGTCGAGAATTTTAAAAAGCTTTATAAGAGCTTCACGCATATTTCTGGCATCATATGATTTTATATAATCATGGAATTTATTATGACCGTCAAAAATGCCCGCGTCCTCCGCATAAAGACAGAAAACAAGCCGAACACACAGCATATTAAGGCTTTTCAGGCTTTCCTCGTTTTTCGGGTTTATATACTGCCGTAAAATTTCATCATAAAGCACACCGACGAGCTGACCTGCCTTGACGGAGACCTCCATTTCCTTTTTTATATTCTCATTTTCGGTATCGACAAGAAAATTAAGACGGTAATATTCACGGTCAAAATCCTTTAAAAGTATGCTTTCGGGTTCGCCCGATGGCTTTTCCATGTCGTAGATAAGAAATTCTTCAAAATTGCACGTAATAATCCAGCGCGGACGCTGTGAATACGGCAAAACGGCGGAATATCTCTGCGCCTGCTGAAACGGCGTCAAAAGCGTTCCGTCCGACTGCTTTATGGGCTTTCGGAGGTCTTTGCCTGCGCCCTTTTGTTCGATTAAAACGTGAGTTTTCGGGATAATGCCGTCGATAAAGCTTGTGTGGTCAAGGCGCACCTGTTCCTCGAAATTTATGTAATGCGCAGGTTCGGGAACGTTGAAAACGTTCCCCAAAAGTTCAAGCCAAAAGGGCTGGCTCTCCGC
>USLP01000221.1 GCA_900555525.1 uncultured Eubacteriales bacterium | reverse complement strand
GCCGTCGGCAAAACCGACGGCTTTTTAATGAATTTATGCTTTCATTTCTTCAAAACATTCACTGCAATAAACGGGCTTATCGTCCTTAGGAATAAAGGGAACCTTTGCTTCCTTGCCGCATTTTGCGCAAACAGCCGAATGAAGCTCGCGTTTTGCGTTTTTCTTTGCAGCTCTGCATTCCTTACATCTTGTAGGCTCGTTCTGGAAGCCTTTCTCCGCATAAAATTCCTGTTCACCTGCTGTGAAAACAAATTCTGCTCCACATTCTTTGCAGGTAAGAGTCTTGTCCTCGTACATTTTTCTATCTCCTTGATAAATATTATTTTTGACCCTGTTTCGGCAATGAGCCGTACCTCTGCGGTATTGCAGTGTTCTACATTAAACTATCGGGTCGCACAAAAATGGTTTTACAGAATCTTCGCGGCTTTTTTTCTGATTCTCTGAATTGCGTTGTCAACTGATTTTGCGTCCTTTTTCAGTATTCCCGCAATTTCGGGAGCGTTCATTCCGAGTATAAGAAGCGAAACAACCGACAGCTCATAATCGCTCAAAACAGACTTTAGTTGCTCGTTTATCGTTACAAACCGTTCGTTATTTATATATTCCTCCTCGGGGTCGGAATAGGGCGCAGAGTCCGTTATAAGCGGATTTTCGTCTATTGAGACGGACGAATTCAGCGGACTGTGCTTTTTGCGAAGTGAGGTTTTAACGACG
The DNA here is from genome assembly GCA_900555525.1 of uncultured Eubacteriales bacterium. Lineage (GTDB taxonomy): Bacteria > Bacillota > Clostridia > UMGS1840 > UMGS1840 > UMGS1840. Next base: position 2,863 of record USLP01000221.1, on the reverse strand, counting down.
GATTTGAGCCTTAATTCAATGCAGTGCGAAGCAAATGCGGTGAAATTATCCGACTTTTCGGGATTGTAGCTTCTTATCGCTCCGAAAAGAGCAATCATCGCCTCCTGGACAACGTCCTCCTTGTCGGCGCCCGCAAAAAAATATTTCAAAGACATTTTTTTGATTATTGGTCTGAAAAGTCTGAAAATATCCTCCAGCGCGCTTTCATCAAATTCCTTCGCTCTTTTTATAAGCTCGTTATCAACGATAATTTGTTCCATTGTATGTAATACCTCTTGCTAACCATAGGCATTGAAAACCGAATTTTATCACGTTCGGGTTTCAAAAACCTAAACCCATTATACATTCATTTTTTGGAAATGTCAAGGGTTTTTAGCAAAATTTATAAAAAAATAAAAAAAAGTTTTCGCCATAATATCAATATGCACAAAAATATTGTCGGCTTTTGTCTAAAACTTCCTTTTTGCTGCGCTTTTGCATTTTTATCAAGTATTTTGCAAAATCATCATTGACAATTTAAAAAATTAACGTTATAATTGTATTATAATAGATAAGGAGTGGTTTTTGGTGAGCAAGATGATAATTGCCGAGGACGAAAGTCAGATAGGCGATTTTATTTACGGCTGTGTGGATTGGAAAGCTTTGGGAATAAGCGAAATCTACCGCTGTACAAACGGCGAGGACGCGCTTTTGTATCTCGAAAAGGGCGATACCGATATAGTGCTTACGGATATAAATATGCCGAAAACCGACGGGTTGGAACTTCTCAAAAGAGCAAGAATTTTATACAGAAACGTTAAATTTGTTATCATAAGCGGATATGACGATTTTCATCTTGTTAAAGAAGCTTTTAAGCTCGGCGCAACCGATTATGTGCTAAAATCCGAGCTTCAGGCGCCGGAACTTAAAAAAATCGTGGAAAATATGCTTAAAACTCCCGATAACGAAGAACCCTCCGATATGCGCAATACATACCTTTTAAAGGAGCAGAGCCTAAAAGAATTTATATGGAGCATGAAGCCCTTGAAAACGGACGGCGGTCTGAAATTCAGAATACAGCCCGATAAGCTTTGCGCCGCCGCATTCAGAGCGGTTAATTTTGAAGAAATTCTTAACGAAAACTGGAAAGGCGACCGTGAGCTTTTGAAATACGGGCTTTCCAACATCATAAACGAGCTTCTCGATAATTTCGGCTTCGGAGAATTTGTTTTCGGGTCGGGAGATGAAACCGTGTTTTTGTTTTCTCTTTCGGACGGAAGAACAAAAGCGGATATAAAAGAGGCTGGTTCGATTATCGCAAAACAGCTTGCGCAGTATTTTGGCTTTAAATTCCGCATAGGTATCTGCGCCAAGGAAAACGAAACGGCGAGAAATCTCTATGTATGCGCCGACGATGCCGCGCGTTATTCGTTTGTAACGGGCGAGGGCGTAAATGATTATGAAGAAATCGCAGTACAAAAGGACGCTAAATTCCCGTCCGTTTCGGGACTTTTGAAAAACTTTGAAAAGTATGTTTTGAATTTCAATTTTTCACCGATACTTGAGAATTTCGGCAAATATACGTTTGATACGGCGCCGTTTTCACACTTTGGGGAGCTTTTGGGCTTGTATGAGGGATATTTTAAAGTGCTTTCGGCTGTTATTCTCCAGCACCGCTGGATATCCAATATGACGCTTTCGCATGAAGAAATCATAAAATCGGGAACTTTATTTGAGCTTAACCGTCATTTGAAAGAAACGCTTTTAAACCTAAAAAACGCTTTTTCAAACGATAACAGTCAAATCGGCAAGGTGAAAAAATATGTTGACGAAAATTATCACAAAAATATAACGGCGGATAATATCGCAATGCAGTTTTATATCGATTCGAGGAAGCTTTCGAGAGAATTTGCGAAAACGTAAGGCATGAGCCTTGCAAAATATATAACGGACATCAGAATGAAAAGGGCTATGCAGCTTATAACGACAAGCGACTTTCTTCTTTATGAAATAGCGGAAATGGTCGGATATATGAACTACGAAAGCTTTTCGAGAACCTTTTACAGCTATCGGGGACAATGGCCGAAAAACGTTAAATCGCAGGGAGGCGGAAAATGAATATTATAAAAAAATGCTTCGGGAAATTACAGTATAAATTTTTCTTTATGTTCGTTTTGCTTTCGCTTATCCCGATAGCGGCGCTTACAGTTTTCACGGTTGATATTTATAAAGCAAACATAAAAACGCAGACGGAAAGCAATGCGGTTTTTCAGCTTCGTGTGCTTGACGGCACAATATACGAAAAGGTGAAAAACATTCAGCGTTTTTCTGACCTTGTGAAGCTTAACCCCGTTATTTCGAGGTCGCTCGGTTCTCCCGTTAAGGATTATATAACGCTTGATTCCGCCATGAAGTCCACAGCTTCGTCATGCGAGGGAATAAAGGGCGTGATTTTCTTTTTTCCCGACGGCGAGACGTATATGCACAATATAGACGACTCGTTTATAGATACCGTGCGGCTCAGGGTGCTTTTTAATTCCTCCGCCGTTACGAGCGGTGCGCTCACGTGGTACGATTTAAGCGCACACAGCGAAAAAACGGGTATTTCCGATAAGCTTATGGTTGCGGGCACGGCTTATGAATATACGGATTCGGCAGGAAATACAATGACAGCGGATATGTATATTTTGGCTGATAAGTCGCTTTTTGGCGACGTTCTCACGAATTTCGGCGGAAATCATGTCGGAATTGTAAACAAAAACGGCGGTATAATCATAAGCGACGATGACGAATTTTTTAATCAGCTTTTAAAGAGCAATAGCGTAAGGATATGCAAAAGGACACCGAAAGAAATTTCGGCGCTTTTTTTATGCCCGATTTTTCA
>USLP01000220.1 GCA_900555525.1 uncultured Eubacteriales bacterium | reverse complement strand
CCCCCCCCCCCGCCGTAAAAGTTATTGACCTTACATTGATTCGAGCATTTTTTGTGTTTTCTTTCATATGCTCACCTCCTGCTAAAAAGAATATCATTTTACTGTATACTTTTCAATCAACAATTTTAATTATTTTTTAGTATACAGTTTATGCTATATATTATATATAATTTAATACCATATTATATAGGCGCAAATCACACTTGAAATTGTTATGAAAATATATACAAAATAAGAAAATTTTGAGAAAATCGAAAAAAAGTATTGACAACTCGAAAAAAAGGTAATACTATTATAACAGAGTTAGCACTCGGGTATATAGAGTGCTAACGATATGATAAAGAGGTGGAAAGGATGATAAGTGAAAGGCGACACGCAATACTCGGTTTGATTATAGAGCATTATTTGCGTACCGGCGAACCAATCGGTTCTAAAACATTATGTCAGCTTCTTCCCTACTCAATATCAAGCGCCACTATCAGAAACGAAATGGCTTATTTGACGCAATTAGGTTTTCTTGAGCAAAGGCACACAAGCGGCGGAAGAGTACCAAGTAAAGCTTCTTACAGATATTATGTTGATAATATTATGCAGGAAAAGCCGATAAGCAAATATGAAACAGATAAGATTAACGAAGCCCTTTCGGTAAACTCAGGTGACCCTGAAAGGCTTTTGGCAGACGCTTGCAAGCTTTTGGAGGAATATTCAACATATCTCGGTTTGATTTTTCAGATTAAGGACGATATTTTGGACGTTACGTCCACAAATGAAGAAATGGGCAAATCCGTGAACAGCGACGAAAAAAATAATAAAATGACATTCGTAAGCCGTTACGGTTTGGAAAAAGCCGAAGAAATTCTGTGTAAATATGAAGACAAAGCTTTAGCCGTTTTGAAAAAAACGGACGGCGATACGGAATTTTTAAAGGAAATTACACGGTTTATGGCACAAAGAAACAACTAAAAGAATGAAGATTAACGGAGATTTTTAATTATGGGTATTTTCAGTAACAAAATACTGTGGCTGTCTGTATTTTCATGTTTTTTTGCACAGCTTTTGAAGGTTATTGTATATCGTATAATGTATAAAAAATTTGATTTTACAAGATTTGTCGAGACGGGCGGTATGCCGAGTTCACATTCTTCGTCTGTAGCAACGCTTTCAACGTGCGTCGGAATTGCAAGAGGCTTTAATTCCGTTGAATTTGCCATTTGCTTTGTTTTTTCCGTGATTGTGATGTATGATGCGGCAGGAGTACGCAAGGCTGTTGGAGAACAGGCGAAAATTATAAACAGAATTATAACAAAATTTGAACAGAATGACCAGGACGTGGGCGATGAACTGAAAGAACTTATCGGTCATACAAGACCGCAGGTTTTAATCGGCGCACTTTTGGGTGTTTTAATCGGAATTTTGTATTTGTATATCTAATAATAAAGTATAAAGCGAGGCTTTTTGGTGGGGTTAATTGAAAAATCGCAGAACGGCGGTATAAAAAATATGTCTTTTTCCGAGCTTAACGAGCTTTGCGGAGAGCTTCGGAAATTTATGATAAAAACCGTTTCCGAAACGGGCGGTCATCTTGCGTCTAATCTCGGTACGGTTGAGGCGATTGTTGCGCTTAATAAAATATTTGATTTTCCGAAGGATAAAATTATTTTTGACGTCGGTCATCAATGCTATGCCCATAAAATTCTTTCGGGAAGATATGACAAATTTAAAACCTTAAGGCAGTACGGCGGTTTGTCGGGTTTTCCTAAGGTGCAGGAGAGCGAATATGACGTTTTTAATTCGGGACACAGCTCAAATTCCGTTTCCGTTGCGCTCGGAATAAAAAGAAGTCTGGACTTAAAAAATGACGATTCGTATGTGATAGCGTTCATAGGCGACGGCGCATTGACGGGCGGCATGGCTTATGAGGCTCTTAATGACGCAGGCAGAAGCGACGCAAGAATCATTATCGTTTTGAACGATAACGAAATGAGCATTTCCAAAAATGTGGGAAGCATTGCAAAGCATCTCTCAAACCTGCGGACAAGTGCGTCATATTTAAGAATAAAGAAAAGCATGACGGTGGCTCTTTGTAAAATCCCATACATCGGGAAGAAGCTTTACAGACCGATTTCAAGGCTTAAACGTCATATAAGAGAGCTTGTAACAAAAACAACCGGTAATATATTTGAGGACTTGGGCTTTTATTATGCGGGACCGTATGACGGTCATGATATAAAAGCCGTTTCAAGGGCATTTTCAGCTGTAAAGCACGTTGATAAGCCTGCGATAGTCCATATTGTAACAAAAAAAGGAAAGGGATATACTCCTGCGGAGAAATCGCCCGAGCTGTATCATGGCGTAAAACCGTTTGATGCCGAAAAAGGTGTAACCTACGGCTGTTCGGAGTGCTTTTCGAGCGTTTTCGGCGATGAAATAGTAAAGCTTGCCGCCGAAAATGAAAAAATAACGGCAATAACGGCGGCAATGCCCGAAGGTACGGGACTTAATAAATTTAAGGAAAAATTCAAAAACCGCTATTTTGACGTAGGTATTGCCGAGGGACACGCAGTCGGCTTGGCGGCAGGTCTGGCAATCGGCGGAAGTATTCCCGTATTTGCGGTTTATTCCGCATTTTTGTTAAGGGGTTATGACCAGCTTTTGACCGATGTTTGCGGAATGAATCTGCACGCAGTATTTTGCGTTGACCGTTCGGGTCTTACGGGTGAGGACGGCGAAACGCACCACGGGATATTTGACACCGCTTATCTTAAACTTATTCCGAATTTAACGGTCTTTGCACCGTCAACATATGACGATTTGAGAAAAATGTTAAGAAGTGCGGTTTGTGATTATAATTCTCCGTGCGTGATAAAATATCCGAAGGGCAAAGAATCGGATTTGGTTTTTAAATATGCGAAAAATGCCGAATTTCGTAGGGGCAAGGCTGTGGTTTTAAAAGAGGGAACGGACGTTTCGCTCATTACATACGGCGGTGAAACCGGTGAAACCTTAACGGCGTCTCTTATGCTTTCGGACGTTGGAATATCGGCAGAGGTTATAGATTTAAGGTATATAAAACCGCTTGACAGGAAAACCGTTTTGAAATCCGCAAAAAAAACGGGATGTGTTGCCGTTATAGAAGAAAATACCGTATCGGGCGGAATATATGAAGAAATATGTTCGTTTGTGAATGAGCCTGTAATAAGTATATCGCTTCCCGATGAATTTATAAAACACGGCAGTGTGCAAATTTTGAAAAAACGGTACGAAATTGACAGTGTAGGCATATATAATAAAGTGTTAAAGGAGTTTTTCGGTGAAAACAAGGCTTGATGTATTGTTATTTGAAAAAGGTCATGTCTCTTCAAGAGAAAAGGCAAAGGCTCTTATAATGGCGGGAATGGTTTTTGTGAACGGCGAAAAAGCCTTAAAGGCAGGCGAAACCGTTTCCGATGATGCCGAAATTAAGATAAAAGAGGAGCTTCCGTTTGTTTCGAGAGGCGGTTTTAAGCTTGATAAGGGTATTAAGGTTTTTAATATAGATTTAAAGGATAAAATATGTATAGACGTCGGAGCGTCAACAGGCG
>USLP01000219.1 GCA_900555525.1 uncultured Eubacteriales bacterium | reverse complement strand
TTTTTCTCATAATATCCCCAGGGCTTCTGCACGGATTCCCCAACAGCCTTAAGACCTGCAAAATGTATAACCGCAAAAATATCGTTTTCGCTGAAAATTTTATCCATTGCTTCAAAATCATTTATATCATTTTCATAGAACTTTACATCTTTTCCCGTAAGCTCTTTAACCCTTTTCAAGGATTCCTTGCTGGAATTGCAAAGATTATCAACAACGACAACGTCATATCCGTTTTCCAAAAGCAAAAGGACTGTATGGCTTCCTATATATCCTGCTCCGCCCGTAACCAAAATTTCCATTATAAATCACTCTTCCTTTCAAAAAGCAATGTTCTCACACGGCTTTATATATATTACAGATTAATTATAACATTTTTTATTTGAATTGTAAATATAAATTCAAAAAAAACTTAAGATTTTCATAAATTTGTTATAATATTGTAACATATGAAAAGAAAAAACATTATTTTTCCAGACCTCCGAGCCTCATAATTATTTTTTTGCCGTAAACCGAGCGCAGTTTATCAACGGTATATTCCAGGCTTTCTTTATCCTTTGAGGTGTTCTCATCAAGCAATGATAACTGACAGGAGGAATCCGCACTTTCCAAGTTAATTGCCGTTACCGTAAGCGCCCGCACAGGAACACCCGAAATACCGAGTTCATCATATAATTTAAGGGCACACTCGGCAATTTCCGAAGATAGGAGCGTCGGAAACTTCAAACATTTTTGACGCGATTTTACACTGAATCGGCTATCCTTTATATGGAGCTGTACTCCTCTGCACTTCATGTTTTTTTGGCGCAAACCGTGTGCAACCGCATCCGAAAGAATAAAAATCTCACTTCTGATTTCATCACGCAAAATCACATCATGCGGAAGTGTTCGCCCTTTTCCCACGGATTTCACATCATTTTTGCAGAATGCGGATTTAACAGGCTCGTTATCAAGTCCGTTGGCATAAATATGAAGCATCTCCCCTGCTTTTCCAAATTTTCCAATAAGAATACGTACATCTGTTCGGGCGAGGTCGCCAATCGTTTTAATATACATTTTTTTCAAAGCTTCAACGGTTTTTCCGCCCACAAACAGCAACGACTCAACAGGCAAAGGAAAAACGATTTCTTTAAAATTCTCCTTCGGAATAACGGTTATTGCGTCGGGCTTTTTATAATCACTCCCAAGCTTTGCAAAAATTTTATTAAAAGATACCCCAATTGAAATTGTAATTCCGATTTCATTTTTCACGCGTTGTCTTAATGTTTCCGCAATTTCAATGCCCGAACCGAAAAGTCCCTTGCAACCCGTTACGTCAAGCCAAGTTTCATCGATACCGAACTTTTCCGCAAGGTCGGTATACTCAAGGTAAATTGCGTTTACCCTCTTTGAACATTCGCTGTACACCTCATGATGAGGCGGAACGGTGATGAGAGACGGGCATTTATTTCTTGCACGCATGACAGGCTCCGCCGTAACAATACCGAATTTCTTGGCAAGCTCGTTTTTTGCAAGAATAATGCCGTGGCGCGTCTCGGAATCACCCGCAACAGCCATCGGCACATTTTTCAGTTTTGGATTCAGCGCTGTTTCAACAGACGCAAAAAAGCTGTTGCAGTCGCAATGCAGAATCGTACGCTCACTCATTGAAATATTGCAAGGCGCATACCGACTTTAAGCTCCGAATCCTGCACGTCGTTTACCTTTTTTATTTCATAAAGCGTTTCACGTACGTCTTTTTTGCCCTTCGTATGCTTTGAAGCTATTTCCCAAAGTGTATCATCCGGTTTAACCGTATAAAATATATAGTCGGGCTTTGATGTCTTTTTAACCGCAAAACCTGTATGAACGCTGAGCATTACCGCACCGAATACCAAAATAACAGAAATAAATATCAAAACTATTTTTCCTCTTAATGTTAATCTCATTTTATAAACCTCCTTAAGGTTTTTATATTGTTTGTTCGATTTTTTGCGAACATTATTTTGCTTTTGAATAGATTATAACACAAACAAACGTTCGTGTCAAGTGTTTTTTTAAAATTTTTTTATTTTTTTACAAACAAATGTTTGACTTTTACAAAAAAGTGTGCTATAATAAAGAAAAACGCTGAAGGGATTGACCGAAAAAATGAATCTGACAAAAAAACAGCAGATTATATATGACTTTATATGTGATTTTTATGAGGAGAACGGATATTCCCCCTCCGTCAGAGAAATATGCGACGGCGTAGGGCTTAAATCGACCGCTACCGTTCATACTCATATAGAAAACCTGAAAAACTTGGGTGTACTTAATAAAGCAGATATGAAAAACCGTGCGCTTGTTATAAATGCAAAGGAAGAGCCTGCCCCCGAGCTTTCCAATGATGAAATTTCTTATGTGCCTGTTTTGGGAAAGGTTGCGGCGGGACAGCCGATATATGCCCCAGAAAATATCGAGCGGACGTTCCCTCTGCCTGTCGATATGCTCGGAAACAACGACACTTTTATGCTTCGTGTGCAGGGCGACAGCATGATAAACGCAGGAATTTTTGACGGTGATTATATAATTGTAAGACGTCAGGCAACGGCTTCAAACGGCGAAATTGTCGTTGCGCTCATTGATGACGAGGCTACCGTGAAAACATTTTATAAAGAAAAGGACTATTTTCGCCTGCAACCCGAAAACGATGCTTTGCAGCCAATTATAGTAACAAAAATGTCTATTTTGGGCAAAGTTACGGGATTAATCAGAAAATACTAAAAACACACCCTAAAACAGGGTTGTTTCAGGCAACTGACAAAGTGATATCCCCAAAAGCAATCTGCTTTTGGGGATATTTTAATTAAAGTATTATGCAGATAAGACCGCCCGAACCCTCGTTTATGATTTTTGTTACCGTTTCACGAAGCTTTCCTCGTGCGTCTTCGGGCATTCTCGAAAGCTTGTTTTGAAGTTCCTCGTTCACAAGTTCATTAAGCGATTTTCCGAAAATATTGCTCTGCCAAAGCTTGTCGGTATCCTCTTCATACTCGCCGAGCAGATAGTCGATGAGCTGCTGCGATTCCTGTTCGCCGCCGACCATGGGGCTGATCTCCGTCTCGATCTGCGCGCGCATCATGTGGATGGACGGCGCGCTGGCGCGCAGCTTGACGGCATAATTGCCGTTTTTCTTCACGATTTCCGGCTTCTCCAGCTTCAATTCCTCTGCGCCCGGCATCACGATGCCATAGCCGGTGGCCTTGACCTGCTCGAGCGCGGTCTGCACCTTGTCATAAAGCTTTTTCGTCTGCGAAAGTTCCCGCAGCATCTGCATGAGCGCTTCGTCATCGGCAATCTCCACGCCTGCCTGCTTGGAGAGTTCTTCATAAAACAGCGTCTCCGGCAGATGCAGTTCGCAGGTGACTGTGCCTGTCCCTAGATCGACCTCCCGTACCCGGAATGCGTCAACCGGCTCAAGTTCCTGCAGCGTCCCCATCACACTTTCCGCGTCACTAAGGCTTGTAAGCTTTTCCGCACGGCTCAGCATTGCGTCGTACAGGGCGGATTTGACCGGATGATCATCCGGCAGCGCCCGAACCCAGCTTGGTAGGAAGAACCGCA
>USLP01000218.1 GCA_900555525.1 uncultured Eubacteriales bacterium | reverse complement strand
TCTAAAAATAAGCATCTTAGCTTTGTTCCCTATCACTGCATTTATTTTGCTATTTGTTTTTATGCTGTTATTATAGCACATGATTTTTGGTTTGTCAAGCTTTTTTTGAAAAAATATGAAACAAACGGCCGAAATTCGACCGTTTGTTCACCTATACCTTGAAAATCATTTTAAAGAAGCCTCTTAAAAATTTCGGCGGTTTATAAACCACGATTTTCATATAGTCCCCTCCTTTTAAAAACGCCGTCTGCCTTTATCGGAATAAAGGAGACAAATTCCCACACAAATAAGTAAAACGGACAGCAAAACAACAATTAGCTCGGCAGGAAGAAGAAGCGCGAGTATAACGCCACCTCCGATTGTTATTAAAATCATCCCCCACTTTATCTGCATAAGCTTACAGAAGAATTTCATATTTCACCATCCCCGATTAATTGTTACACTACTATTATATTGAAAATTTCTTCATTAGTTACAGATTACAATAAGTTTTCCGTTTTTAACGCTGATTTCAGCTTCCGCGCCCAAGCTTTCATTGCTTATTCCTATAATATCATATTTATAAAGCGTATAGTCGGAAATTTCATATTTAAGTCCCTTTATGCTTACGCCCTCCGAAGCATCATCAAAGGAAAATACGGATATCTGTCTGCCTTTAGGTTCATTTAAGATTAATTTGTCGTCCGTCATACGGCACACTGTTTTCCCGTCGGTAACTATTGCGCTTATTCCTCTTTTTAAAGCTTCAAACAGCAGGCAGACATTTGCATAGCTGTGGTCAAATCTTCCGCCCAAAGCGCCGTATATAACAACCTCGTCCGCCCCTCGTATAAAAGCGTGACGCAGTGCATAAAGCGTATCTGTTTCGTCTTTTTCGCACGGAAGCTTGATTTTTGGAACAGATATTTCGGGTTCGCTCATAGAATCAAAATCACCGACTAAAATATTAGGTGTAATATCTGCATTTTTTGCGTGAACATATCCTCCGTCCGCACATATTATATAATCGCTTTTACCTGCGTATTCCTGTAACATTTCAGGGTTTTTATCGTCCCCTGCGCAAATAATTAAAACTTTCATAGCCACTCTCCTTTGTGTAAATTATATCACTTTTTTATAAATATGTCAAATTATTTTAAAAAAAGTATTGCAAATATTGATAATATATGGTAAAATAAAATCATAAATTAAAGGAGGACGTTTTTATGAAAAACTTAAAACAACTGATTGCGCTTACTCTTTCGCTTTGTATCTGCGTGCTTTCGGGCTGCAGTGCGGACGAAAAAACGTTTCTTTCCAATATGTTCGGAAAAGAAATTAAATCCTACGTTTCCACGGGAACAATTGAAACAAAGCTGACGGCTGTCATTCCGAGCGACTATAAGGAGGATATTAAGCCATTTAATCTGCAAAGCCTTTTAAATGCACTTTCCGACCTTAAAATCGTATGGGGTGAAACAACGGCTTACAACAACGATACCGATATAACCTCAAAGGCGACGCTTGGCGTTCAGGCGCCCGATTTTTCCTTTGTAACAAATTCTTATGTATATACTCAAAACGATAAATTTATTTATGCTTTTGATATCCCCACGGTTATGAGACCTTGGCTTCCCGAAAAATACGAAAATGTGAAAAAAGCTTATTATGACCTTGATGAAATTATGGCTGATGCGCCCGATTTCAATAACGGCGCTTTTGAATTTAAAAGGCTTATTTCAGAATCATACAAGCTTCAAAAGGACTACAAAAAAGTATTTATGGATTACGGCGAATATATGAAAAGCATTGACGGCGCTGTGAAAAAAACGGGAAACACGTTTACAATCACTCTAACCGATTCACAGCTTAAGGACGTTGTAGACGATGTTGTTAAAACATACTGCACAAACAAAAACGCAAGAGAATCATCGCATACCGTATTAAAAGGAATTTTGGCAATATATAAAGGTATGTATTCTACAGAATTTTATAACGAAACCTTCGGCGAACTCGAAAATTATGTAAATACCGTTTCTGACGATTACCTTAGCGAATATTACGGCGAATTTGCAAAAAGTTTTGAAAAATTCAGAGAAATCAAGCTTTTAGGTGATAAGGGTATGACGCTTGCTTTCACCTTTACACCGAGCGGATTTATAAAAAATGTAAATGCCGAAATTGATGCTGTTATTGATATTTCGGGCATTTCAAAGCTTAACGGAAAGGAAGAATATACAGAAGATTTCTATATAAACGGACTTATAAAATATAATCAGGATATTACCGATATAAACAGTGTAAAAAAAGCGGATATTCCGTCAATCGACTACAATTCCGCCGTTAATATTAAGGATTGGATTGAAGAATGTAAAGTCGAATATCCCGATTATGAATATGAATATCCCAAAAATCATATAAAAAATGTTGAACTGCCCGCTCCGAACGGAGAAATAACGCTATTTTACTATACTGATAAAATTGATACACTGGGCTTACAGCCAAGAATAATAGACGGCAAGCTTTACGCACCGTTAGAACCGCTTTTGAAGAATAAATATATGACGTTTTATTGGGATAACGAAGCTAAAGAAATGGTAATTCCGTCTCGCAATAATAATTATTTCATAAAACCCGATTCAAATGTGATATATGCTGATAATTATACAATTACACTTTCCGATAAGGTTATAAATATTGACGGATTTTTATACGTTCCGCTGCGCTCCTTTGCAAACGCTATATTTAAACAACAAGTTTTTTGGAATGCCGAATATAATGCTGCCGCTATCGGCTTTTATGATTATTTCAATACTTTAGGAGAAGATTATTAATGATTACTGATACTATTGCGGCTGTCGCTTCGGGAAATATGCAAGGCGCTGTGTCCGTTCTGCGTTTAAGCGGAACGGACGCCGTTTTGATTGCCGAAAAAATTTTTTCACGCACCATTGATGAAGACAGAAAGCTGATTTACGGAAAAGTCAAAGATAAGGACGGCAGAGCCGTTGACGATTGTCTGTGCGTAAAAATGCTTGCGCCTTATTCGTATACGGGCGAAAACACAGTTGAATTTTACTGTCATGGCGGTCGGATTGTTTCCGAGACGGTTTTGAGACTTCTGATTGAAAACGGCGCACGGCAGGCAGAACGCGGAGAATTTACAAAACGTGCGTTTTTAAACGGGAAAATGGATTTAACGCAGGCGGAATCCGTTATAGACATTATAACTGCAAAGACCAAAAAAGCGCTTTTGATGTCGCAGGATAACCTGTCGGGAAAGCTTAAAAATAAAATAAATGCGCTTCGAGGCGATGTTATAAATATTATTACGGGTATACTTGCAGGCAACGATTTTCCCGATGAAACGGGCGGAAATATTTCGGAGGAAATTGCGCAAAATATAAAAAATATTTACGATTCCGTTAATCTGCTTATAGGAACGTACGACAAAGGCAGAATTATAAGAGAAGGTTTTTCGTGCGCAGTATGCGGTAAGCCAAACGTCGGAAAATCCTCGCTTTTAAATGCGCTTTTGGACGAGGAGCGTGCAATTGTTACGGATATTGCAGGCACTACAAGAGACGTTATAACGGAAAGCGTTAATATAGGCG
>USLP01000217.1 GCA_900555525.1 uncultured Eubacteriales bacterium | reverse complement strand
TTTGATAAGCTTCCTCCGCTTACGATTTTGCTTTATACAAAGCTTGAAGCGATAGGAACTCTTACGGGTGAATTTAATGCTAAGATCAGCCTTGAGGGCATGAGCCTTACGGGAAATATGAAGCTTAAACCTAAAAGTCTGGCAAAGGTGATGAACATAAACGCAGGTATAAGCGCACGCTGGGTTGAGCCGTGGGAGCTTAAAATGTACGGCGATGTAAACATCATTGACGGACTTATAAAGGGCGGTATAACCGTAACGATAGCAAACGATTATTTCTACGGCTACATTTATGCAAGCATATGTATACCCGATTCCGTTCCGTTTGTCGGCGGAAAAGAGCTTGCGGGTGTTGAAGCGGCGGTTTCCACCGACTTTATAGGCGCTAACATAAAAATTATCGGAATAAGCTTCGGCGTTATATACTATTGGACGGGCGACTTGTCGTTCGGCAAAAATATTGATTTGAGCGCACCCGCACGTTCGGGCGGAAACGGCATAAATTCCATGTCGCTTATGGGTTCCGAAGATTTGACGGGTTATTACGGTACAAACGTTCACGAACTCAGCGTACAGTCGGTAAGGAGTCCGATTGCCTTAATGGGCGGAAATGCGAAAACGGCAAGCGTTGACGTTAGAAACGCAGAGGGTCAGGACGCGCTTTTGATAGAAATTCCGTACAGCGGTGAGGGTGAACCGACCTTTGGCGAAATTAAACTGAAAAATCCCGACGGCAATATTGTTAATACTCATGACGAGGATAAAGCAAACGGCATTGACGCGAATATGCTCGTTCAGCACAGAGAGGATGGAAGCTTCATCTATGTAACCGTAACGGATAAAAGTCTTATCAAAAACGGTATTTGGACAGTTGAGTATACAACAGATAATATAACGATAAACACATTCTCGATGAACGGTGTTGACAATATCCCCGAACTTACGTCTGTTACATCGGCACATTCGTCAACCGATTCGTTTGATATAACGGCTTCGTGGAAAATCAGCGGAAATGCAGACCGCAAGGGAACCGTTGACGTATATCTTTCAGAGGACAAAGATATACTCGATAAGATAAAAACAAGCGAAAACGGCGGAGATAACCTGGGTGTGAATATACTTCATGAGGAAAACGCATTAACGCAGGACGGCACAAAAACGATAACGCTCCCCGATACGTTTGAAAGCGGTACGTACTACATGGTAACAACGCTTACAACTACGGACGGTATCACGCTTGCGATAGACAAAACCCCGATAGTGTTTAAGAATAATAAGCTTCCAAAAAAGGTTGAAAGCGTAAAAATTCTTTACGGCGGAAACGGCAATATCAGCGTTAGCGTAACAGACCCCGAAAATGCCGATTATACGCATTATTTGGCTGAAATTGTAAGTGCGGACGGCGATACGCTTGAAAATCACATTGGACAGTTTGAAAAGGGTAAAAATTTCGTATTCGGTAAGGAAGCGTATTTGGAGCCCGAAAAAACATATTATGTAAATATCCGTACCTTGAAAGAGGTTGAAGGCAAGCTTAATCCCGCTGATAAGGAAACAAGAACGCTTTATTACTACGGCGATGATATCGTTTCATCAAATACGCTTGTATTTCCGACGCTCAAAAAACCTGTTTTGACAGACTTTAAGACAAACTTCGATACCTCAAAGGAATTTATAAACCAAAGCAGTGTAATTTTTGATTATACGTTTGATACGGACGTATTTATGGAGCTTTCCGTAAACGGCGGACAAAAAGCGTACAGCGGAAATAAATTCAAGAAGGACTGGGAGTTTGTGCTTGACGATTTGGAGGACGGCGACTATGTTATAGACTTCACCGCACTTTCAAAGGACAGCATGGACTACGTAACGGGAAAAGACTTCCCCGATGCGCAGTACGGCTTTACGATTGATACCTCCGCTCCCGTGCTTTCACTTTCAAGAACGTATAAGGAAAGTGTAGACGCAAGCGCACAGACGGCGATTTTCGGCGCTAATACGGTATTTGCGGACGAAAACGGCAAGTATACGATAGAGGGTATTACCGAAAAAGAGGCTGACTTTACGATAGACGGCATAAAGGACGGAATAACGCTCGCAAACAACGGAAGCTTTACGATTGAAAAAACACTTTCGGACGGCGAAATGTATAAAGAGCATATCCTAAAGGCTGTTGATAAAGCGGGCAATGTTACGGAATTGACCGTATATGCGGTAAAATCGGGCGCAACATCATTAAACGCTCTTGAGCTTTTGAATAACGGAACGCAGATTAACATTAATCAAGGTATAAAGACAATAAACATAAGAAACGGCGAAAAGCTTAACCTTTCCGTTTTGGCATCAGCCGATAACGGCATGAAATATAATATCAATAACGATTTTATCGACTGGAATATCCTGTACGAAAAAAATCTTATCACATTTAACAACGGAATCGTTACGGCGGTTGCACCCGGTGAAACGGCTGTAAAAACAAACCCGCAAATATAATAAAAGCCAATACAAGCACGACAAGCGGTCTTTCCGATTATACGGTTATCAATATAGCCAACAACTCAAAATCTGACTTGGCGGATAAGGTAGAAGAAGCGAGAAGAACGCTTGCGGCAAACCCCGATAAATCGGAGGAGAAAAAATCCGCATTGCAGACGGAAATAGACAATGCCGTTTTGGTTTTGAATGACGCACAGTCTACGGAAAACGATTATACAAAATCGGTAAGCAATCTTACGCAGGCAATTTCGTCATTCCTAAACAATTCGTCATCATCGGTCGGCAGAGGCTTTTCTGCGTCGACAAGAAAGTTTAATATAACGCTTCTTCCGACTGAAAATGGTAAGGTAACCGTTTCTCATGCGCAGGCGGTTTACGGAACAAGCGTAACGGTTACGGCTGTTCCCGACCAAGGCTTTGCGGTTTACGATATGCTTATAAACGGTGTATCGGTAGGGCGTAATGAAACTTATACGATAAAATCGATAACTTCGGATACAACCGTTCAGGTAATATTCGGTGAAAAATCGGATTTACCGTTTAACGATGTTTTTAAATCCGACTGGTTCTATGAGAGCGTAAAGAGCGCTTACGAGAATAAGTATATGCTCGGCATATCGGACACTGAATTTGCGCCGAACAGCAAGCTCACAAGAGCAATGTTCGTAACGGTTCTTTACAGGCTTGACGGCGAAAAGGAAACGGACGCTCATAAATTTATCGATGTTGAAAGCGGCTCATATTACGAAAAAGCTGTTTCGTGGGCAAGCAATAACGGTATCGTTAAGGGAATATCCGAAAGCGAATTTGCACCCAATGCCGAAATCACGAGAGAGCAGATGGCGGCAATGTTCTACCGTTATGCACAGTATAAAAATATGGACACGGCGGCAGGAGAAAACACAAACATTCTTTCCTACACCGATTACGGCGATATATCCGAGTATGCAATTCCCGCAATGCAGTGGACTGCCGCTATGGGGCTTATCAAGGGAAAAACAGAGTCAACTCTGAACCCCAAGGATAATGCGACAAGAGCAGAAACGGCAACGGTATTCGTAAGATTTAAGGAACTTAATAAATAATGCAAAACCGAGGTTCAAAAGAGCCTCGG
>USLP01000216.1 GCA_900555525.1 uncultured Eubacteriales bacterium | reverse complement strand
AGCATTACCGCCGTAACCCATGCCAAAACCCTGTATATTCCGTCTGTAACCATACTTGTGAGCCACGAGGGCGCGCATATATAATTCATAAAATTCCGCAGTCTTTCGCCAAGCCAAAAAAGCTTTTCCGATAAAAATTCCGACGGATAATTCGCACCCGTTACAGTTATATAAAAAACAAGAGTTAAAAGAAGAAGCATTATCGGAAAGCCTGTTTTTTTGCTCGTCAAAATTTTATCTATCTTCCTATCCCGTTTCATCGCCTTTGTGTCATGCGTTTCGATTATATCACAGCAAAGCTCCTCGGCACGCATAACAACGCATGACGCTATTCTGTCTTTCAAAGCCTGTCGGTCTATCCCCTCATTGAAAAGCTTATTTTGCGCGTTTAAAAGCTCCCGATTTATTTCTTCATCATCTGTAAGCGAAAAGCCTATGTAGTCCTGAACCTTCTTGATAAGCCTCTCATCTCCGTCGAGAAGCTTTAACGCAACCCACCTCGGCTTAAGCTTTCCCAAATTCCTTTTTTCAAGCGCCTTTGAAAGCGCCGAAAGCGCTTCTTCAATCGGACGTGTATATATGACGTTATACGCCTTCATATTTTCTTCATAAAGCATCTTTTCAACGCAGTTCATAAGTTCATCGAGTCCTCTGCCGTCCCTTGCGGACGTTGGAACAACGCTTACACCAAGCTTTTCGGAAAGCCTGCCGCAGTCTATCGTTATTCCCTTTCGCTTTGCCTCGTCTATAAGATTAACGCAGACAACCGCCTTGTCAGTTGTTTCCAAAATTTGCAGAACAAGATTCATGCTCCGCTCCAGACATACAGCGTCGCAGACAATAACCACTGCGTCAGGCTCGCAAAAACATATATAATCGCCTGCCGTTTCCTCCTCTTTTGAATGAGGCAAAAGAGAATAGCTCCCCGGTGTATCTATAAGGCAATATTCGCCCGATTTTGTTTTATAATATCCGACAGCCGTCAAAACGGTCTTGCCCGCCCAGTTTCCCGTATGCTGATTAAGTCCCGTAAGCGCATTGAAAACTGTCGATTTTCCGACATTCGGATTCCCCGCAAATGCAATTCTTTTTATATCATTCAAGTCAATCCCCCCCTTATGTTATCATAATTCTGTCCGTATCTTCACTTCGTATCGCAATAAGCGTTCCTTTTATAAGATAGGCAACAGGGTCTCCGCACGGGCTTTTCAAAGCACACGTAACCTCCGTCCCCTCAACAAGTCCCATATCCATAAGCCGCCTGCGTATACCGCCCGTATTCAAAAGCTCGCATACGTGCGCCTTTTCGCCTTCTTTAAGGCTCGTTAAAGTTTTCATATACTACCTCCGTTCAGCCATAAAAAAGAGAATTTTACTTCTCAATTTCAATATATGTATTTTTTTCCGAAAATGTTAAGACGAATTACCGCAGAAGTGTTTACAAATTTTAAAATATATGCTAAACTGTATACAGCGAAGTCAAAAAAATAATTTTTAAAGGAGTTACCTTATGAAAAAACAAAGCTTATCACTAATATTGACTTTTTGCATAATTTTCGGAATATTCTTTTGCACATCGGCTTATGCGCAGGAGAGCATTGAACTCGGCAGACAGATTACGGGAACGCTTGACAGTACGGGTACGCTGACAATAAGCGGTAACGGTAACACAAGATTCACTTCTCTCAATTCGCCTTTACTTGAATATGAGGACGATATAAAAAATGTTATTATAGAAGAAGGCGTAGAAACAATATGCTCAGGTTTGTTTAAAAATTTATACAAGCTGGAAAGTATTAAAATACCAAACAGTATTTATAAAATCCGCGCAGACGCTTTCGCAGGCTGTTCCTCGCTTGTAAATATTGAGGTCGCTGAAAACAATGCAGATTTCTGCGTGTATAACGGAGACTTATATACAAAAGACAAAACAGTTTTAATTACATATGCCAAAGGAAAAGCCGATACTTCTTTTACCGTTCCCGATACCGTAACGGTAATTGAAAATTCGTCATTTTGGGGAGCGAAAAACTTAACCGAAATAACAGTGCCCGACACGGTAACAATAATCGGTACAGATGCGTTCAGAGGAACGGCATGGTTAAAAAATCAGCCTGTCGGATTAGTATATATAGGAAGCTTTTTATACGGATTTAACGGTACAGACAGCGAGTGTCCCGAATGTATCGAAATAAAAGGCGGAACAAAAAGAATCGCAGACAGTGCGTTTTTCAATCTTGAAAATTTAAAAACCGTCATTATCCCCGATTCCGTTGTTTACATCGGTGAATCGGCTTTTAAAAAATGTTCCTCGCTTTCAAATATAACCATTCCAGACAATGTTGAAATAGGCGCTGAAGCGTTTTTTGGAATTTCATTTGAAAGCTTTCCCAAGGGCGTTGTATATATCGGAAAATGCGTATACGGTTATAACGGTGAAATTCCCGAAAACGGAGAAATTGTTATAGCGGACGGCACCGAAAAAATAGAAAATGACGTTTTTGGAAATCTGCATTTCAACAGCATATACATACCCAAAAGCGTTACAAAAATTGAAAATTACGCATTTGAAGCATGCGCTGAACTTAAGCATATATACTATGCGGGAAGTGAAGCTGAATTCAGAAGTATTCATGAGAATTTTTGGGGAATTTCTGCCGAAATCACTTATGATTATAAGGAGCCTAAAATCTCCGTTATAAAAACAACGGATGAAAACAAAAATGTTACCGCCGTTTCGGTTACTCCGTTTTGTGTTCCCGACAAAAGTGCGGTTATGCTTGCAGGCTTTTTCGGAAACAGGCTTTCAGACTTACAATTCCTGCCGAAAGCGGACGGCGTTTTAAACTTTAATATAACAAAGCAGGCGGACAATTTTGAGGTTTTTGTTTGGGACGGTTTGGGTACGATGAAGCCGATAACAGAAAAATAAAATTGCTGACAAAATATGAAATAGGAAAAAATGCACGCTTTGGTTTTAATATCCTGTGTTCAATCGGATATATGGCAATCAATCAAAGCCATGCGTTTTTCGGTGTGTGGCTTTGCCGCACACCTTTTTTAATTTGTGCGGAGCAAACTTTCGATTGTCGCCATGCAAAGTACTTACGAAAAACAGCGAGACATTTTTGTTCTCGCTGTTTTTCATTTACACAAATTTGTGCAAAAATATAATTCCGAATTATTTTTTATATCAGAATTTCCGATAAGGTTCGTTTTGGTACGGTGAGAGTTCCGTTTTCATCAAGGAAATATTTGACGGAATCGGTAAGCGGTATTGTTTTCGGGTGTTCTGCTTTATAGCCGAGAGCAATTACGGAATTCAAGTCAAGCTTATCGGGGATTTTCAAAAGCTCCTTGATTTTTTCACGGTTAATTGCGCCGAGCCAGCACGTCCCTATAGCCATGCTTGCCGCATAAAGCATTATATTCTGCGCGGCGGCGCCGAGGTCAACATCTGCTTTTTCTCTTATATTTTTATCGGTAAGTATGCAAATATATGCAGCAGGCTGTTCGTCCTTTGACGGATTGTAATCGGGCAGATATCCCGCCCATTTCACATTATCAAAAACGCTTGCGCACATTTCTTTATCAGCCACAATTTTATACTTTATATACTGTAAATTTGCGGCTGTGGGCGCATATG
>USLP01000215.1 GCA_900555525.1 uncultured Eubacteriales bacterium | reverse complement strand
CGCCGATTGACGTTATCTTATCGAGGATTTTTTCGTAGCCTCTTTCTATATGGTAAATATCGTATATCTCCGTTGTGCCGTGCGCCATAAGCCCTGCTATAACCATAGCCGCACCCGCTCTTAAGTCGCAGGCTTTGACAGGTGCGCCCTGCAAGGATTCAACACCCTCTATATATGCCATATTTCCGTTCGTTTTTATGGAAGCGCCCATTTTTTTAAGCTCCTCCGTAAACTTAAATCTCGAATCCCAAACCGTTTCCGTTACCGTGCTTGTCCCCTGTGCAACCGACAAAAGCGTAACGATAATCGGCTGCATATCCGTGGGAAAGCCGGGATACGGCATTGTTTTTACAACCGTGTTTCTTATCTTATCATTCTTTTTATATATTCTTATAGCGTCGTCCATTTCTTCAACTCCGACGCCTATTTCAACAAGCTTTGCCGTTATCGATTCCAAGTGTCTCGGAATAACGTTGCAGATTGTAACGTCGCCGCCCGTAGCCGCCGCCATAATCATATATGTGCCTGCTTCAATCTGGTCGGGAATTATGGAATACACCGTACCGCTTAAGCTGTCAACACCCGTTATGCGTATACTGTCCGTACCTGCGCCCTTGATTTTTGCGCCCATTGAATTCAGGAAGTTGGCAATATCGACAATGTGCGGTTCTTTTGCGGCATTTTCTATAACCGTTACACCCTTTGCACGGCAGGCGCACAGCATTGCATTAATAGTCGCCCCTACGGAAACCATATCGAAAAATATTCCGCCGCCCGTAAGCTCTTCCGCAGTCGCCTCAACGCTTCCGCCCTTTTCCGAAACCTCCGCACCGAGCGCACGAAACGCCTTTATATGCTGGTCTATGGGACGTTTTCCCAAATCGCATCCGCCCGATGACGCAACCTTTGCCTTGCCGTATTTTCCCAAAAGAGCGCCTATGAAATAGTATGACGCCCTCATGCAAGAGGTCTGCTCAAAGGGGATTTCCGTCGAATTAATCGTTGTTCCGTCTATGTATAACACTCCGGGCGCTTTATAATACACAACAGCGCCGAGCTTTTTCAAAATTCCAATCATCGCTCTGACATCGGAAATATCGGGAACATTTTCCAAAGTACACGGCGAATCTGCCAAAATTGCCGCTGGTATCATCGCAACGGCAACATTTTTCGCACCGCTGACATTTATTTCACCGTGCAGAGCTTTCCCACCGTTTATAATATATTTCTCCAAATAAGACACATCCTTAATTTTATATATAATGAAAACTGAAAAATTCAATACTTTTAATAATTATAGCATATAATATCAAAAAAATAAAGAGTTTTTTTAAAATTTTTTTATTTTTTTTCGTTTTGAATTAAATCCTTCACGATTTCGCTTGCGATAAGCAGACCTGCCGACGCAGGAACGAAAGCGCAGCTTGCGGGAATGGGACGACCTTTCCCGTTATCGACGCTGATTTTGGAGTGAGCTTCTTCGGTTGAATAAACAACCTTAAGCTTTTTTATCCCCCTTTTTTTGAGCTCACGGCGCATAATTCTTGCAAGCGGACAGATTTTCGTCTTGTATATATCCGAGACGGCGAGCATGGACGGGTTTGTTTTGTTGCCCGTTCCCATTGAGCTTATCACGGGTGTTCCCGTTTTGCAGGCATTTTCTATTATCGCAAGCTTGCCCGATACGGTATCGATAGCGTCGGCTATGTAGTCATACTCCGAAAAATCTATTTCGTCCGCCGTTTCGGGCAGATAAAACATATTTATAAGCTTTATATCACACTTGGGATTAATATTTTTTAAGCGTTTGTATGCGCTCTTCGTTTTCGCCATTCCGACGCAGTCCTCCGTTGCGAAAATCTGCCTGTTTATATTCGATATATCAACGGTATCGTTATCAACAAGCGTTATACTGCCTATTCCGCTTCTCACAAGCGATTCGGCTATATTTCCGCCCACTCCGCCTATTCCGAAAACAATAACAGATGAAGAAGCAAGCTTTTGCATAGCCTCCTCGCCAAAAAGCATTTTCGTTCTTAAAAATCTTTCGTCTGCACTACTCATCACGTATACTCCCCAAAATTCATTTTTTCCATTATATCAAATAAAATATTTTTTGTCAAGACTTGAAAAAAACAAATAAATGTGCTAAAATAAATATGAGATGAAAATACGTTTTTTCCTTGACATTTTATCATATAAATGATATTATATAAGAAAACACAGTTGTATTTCAGAAGCAGGTGTAAAAAAATTGGAAATCAGATATTCAAAACAAGCGGCAAAATTTTTGAAAAAGCAAACAAAAGAAACACAAACAAGAATAATTAACGCTGTAAATAACATTCCTTACGGAGATATAAAAAAATTGACAGGAACAAATTTTTATCGTTTACGAATCGGCGATTACAGAGTAATTTTTGATAATTTGGGAAATATAATTGAAGTATTAAAAATTAACAACCGCGGAGAAATATATAAAGGAGGTTTTTAATATGTCAGATGTTAAAGAAAGAATATTAGGTGCATTAACCGTCATGTCAGAAGATGACGCACTTTTGCTATGGAACATTATTTCAAAAAAATATAACAAAACAACATGGAAGGATATTGCCGAAGCTTTTCCCGACGAAGTGGATTTGGAAATGATAAAAGATATAAAAGAAAATCCCGAATGTAAAGAGTTTATTTCAGCGAAAGAATTAATGAATGAGTTAAAAATCGAAATTTAAAAAACAGGTGAAAAATATGGCGGAATATAAAATAAGGACGGCGCAGGCAAGCGACGCAAAAAGGCTTTTGGAAATTTATGCGCCTTATGTTTTAAATACGGCGATAACGTTTGAATATGATGTTCCGTCTTTGGAGGAATTCACAAGAAGAATAGAACATACGCTCATAAAATATCCGTACCTTGTTATTGAAGATAATGACGAAATTTGGGGATATGCGTACGTTTCACCGTTTAAGGAACGCAAGGCTTACGATTGGGCGGTGGAAACCTCCATATACATAGACGAAAGCAAAAAACGCTTGGGTTTAGGCAAAGCGCTCTACTTAAAGCTTGAGAAAATACTGAAAAAGCAAAACATATTAAACCTAAATGCGTGCATTGCATATCCGAAAGATACGGACGGGCATCTCACGAAAGACAGCGTATACTTTCATGAAAAGCTCGGCTACCGTACGGTAGCCGAATCAGTGCGGTTATAAGTTTCACCGCTGGTATGACATGGTCTGGATGGAAAAATTCATAGGCGAGCATACGCCTAATCCCAAGCCTGTTATACCGTTTAAAAATTTATCATTTATTGACATAAAGAGGTGAACCGATGAACAAAAAGGCGTTTTCGCCGTATATAAGAACGGCAATGTTTTCCGTTATCAAAGCGCCGTTTCACATAAATAAAAGGGTGATTTTCGATTATGAAATAATATATGTAAGCGACGGAAAATGTGAAATTATCATTGACGGCAAAAAATATTTATGCAAAAAAATGACGTTGTATTTATAAGACCCGATATTCCGCATGAATTTAAAAGTGCGGGAGGCTGTGATTTTGTTCAGCAGATTTTTCAAAACACACACAGGCTGTTCGCCGAGCGCATATAGAAAATCCGCAGAATAATCTGCGGATTCAGACCGC
>USLP01000214.1 GCA_900555525.1 uncultured Eubacteriales bacterium | reverse complement strand
CCGCCTCGGTCAAGCTCCTGATTATTAAGCGCAATATGCTTAACGCACGCGGCAACGTCATGCTTTTGAATAGCCTTTACAAGATTTTTTCCAAGCTCGCCCGCAAGCACGGGATCCTCCGCAAGATATTCAAAATTTCTTCCGCTTAAAGGCTGACGAATCATATTCACGCCGGGTCCCAAAATTATATCCTTTCCCCTGCCTCTCGCTTCGCTTCCCAAAGTATCGCCGTATATGAGCGCAAGCTCCTTATTCCATGACGCGCCGAGAGCGCTTTCAACAGGCAAAGCCGTAACGTTAAATTTTGGGTCGTCGTCCCACGTAAAGCTGTTTTTCGGCTTTGAATCGGGACGTACTCCGTGAGGTCCGTCCATCGTCTTAAAGCCCTCTATCCCCAAACGCTCACAGCCGAACGTCTCAAACGTTGAACATGCGCACAGAAGACGCGTCTTTTCTTCGGGGGTCATTTTAGAAATAAGCTTTTCGATTTTATCTTTATAATTTTTCATTTTGTACCTCTTATATTATTTATATTATATTATATTATATCATACCATACCGTTATTTTTTCGGCAAGGGGTAAATTTCAAATGTTAAAAAATTACCCCTTTTACTTAAGATTTTCGGTTTCGTTAGGGTTGATTTTTACGGTTTTTCCGTTTTTGCAGACATAAACGGGCATACATGACGGATTGTAAGCCATTGTTCCCTTTACGTCAAACTGTAAGCTTTTGTATGCCGAAACGTAATTGTACACTTCTATATTTGTCGCATACCAAATATTGTTGAATTTGCTTAAATACAAAAGCAGATTTTCCATTATATCCCAACTGTCATTTCTCGCAAATTCAAAGCTGTGTCCCCAAACATAGAAAAGCCTTGGTATTCTGTCAACGGGAGTATCGGCAAATTTCTTCGCAAGCTCCATAAGGTCGGGGTCGGTATGATGACAGGTTACTTTCAGTCTGTGCCAATCTTCGGGAAGCCTGAAATCTTCCGCTCTTAAAGTAGTGCGTGCGTAATAAATTCCGCAAGACTTCAAAAGGTCTGTTATGCGTTTCGGGTATGCTTTATCTCCGTTTACGGGACCGTTCGGGAACGCCATGCCGTGGATGGGCTTTTCCGTAAGCTCCTCCAAAATTTCCCTGTCTTTAACTATTTCATAGGCAGTCATTCCGTCGGGCAATAAATCAAAAAACGGGTGCGTATATCCGTGTACGGCAACCTCATGACCGGAATTGTAAAAAAGCTTTTTCGCTTCGCTGTATTTTAAATATCTGTGTTCACCTATAAAATCTTCATCGGTAAAAAATCCCGAGTTTAAATTAAAAGTACATTTAGCGCCGTATTTATCAAAAAGCTCCTTAAGCCTTATATTCGACATATCACTGTCATCATAGCTGAATGTTACCGCTCTTTCAAATCCGCCGGGATAACGCAAAAATACATCATTCATCATATCGTGTTCCTCCGAAAATCAATAAATTTTTAAAATCACATTGCCGATTATACCGCTTTTTACGCTGTCTATCGGATTTGTTCTGTGAATTCCCGTCTGCCAGCGGTCTTTATATTCAAAAACGGGCAAGCCTGTTGATAACAGATTTCCGCATTCTATGCGAATTTTGTTTTCACCGTTTTTAAGATATTTCGTTATGTCAAACGCATGCGGCTTCCACAGCTTCATATCAACATAGCTGTCGTTTACGAAAACCTTCGCCGTGTGATATACTTCCCCAAGCTCCAAAATCGCTTTTTTAAGATTTTCAATCGAAACCGACGTTTCGTATACCGCAACTCCGCAGTAATCCTGCACGCCGTACTCGCTCCAGTCGGATAACGTATCGACCTTCAGCTTTTTATCCGAAACGCTCACACTCCAATTTTTAAGAACAATTTCTTCGCTTTTACTCATTTTAACAAAAAAGCCTTCATACGGTTTTAGTGTCATGTAAAGCTTTGTTTTTCCGCTTTCGGAGATACTGTAAACGCTTTCCTCCGCTCCCGTTTCGCAGTTAAGCTTTTTGATATTCTCAAATTCTCCGTCAATTTCAAAAACGGCATTTCTGCTCTCGTTTTCTTCGGAGCAAATCCATATATATTTTTCGTTTTTCCGTTCTCTCACAGCGGAAACAAATCTGAAATTCTCATTTAAAAGACGTACATCGGGCTTTATGTCAAGATAGGATTTTGCATTTTTTATCTTTCTTAAAAGCGCCGTTACCTCGCTGTCATACTCGCCGTCCTCCAATGAATGAAACGGCGTTCTTCCCGTAAAATATATATTCTTGCCTTCACGGGAAAGCTCGCAAAGCTTTTTCAATACCGCTTTTGATACGGAAAACAAGGACGGAATTATTATATTTTTTATATCGGAAAAATCCGAATTTAAAAGATAGCTTGTGTCATAAACAAGAAATTCAGTATGATTTTTTGTAAGCGAATCGATAAGACCGCTGTAGCTGTCCTCAATTTCCTTTATGATAAGACCGTTTTCACACTTTAACATATCGCGCTGTTCTATGATATAACCCGAAAAATCCTCGCTGTCCGACAAAGCATAATCGCCCAAAAGAGACTTTACGCTGTCAATCGGATTATACAAAACCGTATGCGCACAAATGCGTGTTTCATCATTTATGTATGATGTTCTCTTTATATAATCGGAAATTTTATTAAAGCCGTCCCAATACGGGTTTTCACTGAACATATCGGGCGCAAAGCCGTGCTTTTCCGTTCGTCTGTCCGTGTAAATACCGTGGAAAATCACATGATTGACGCCCCATGCCGTAAGATGATTTACCGCCCTTTTTATTTCGAGCGCACTCAATGAATTTCCCGCACAGCCAATCGCTTCACACATAAAACGCTTGTTTTCCATAAAAGCTATTGTTCTCGCTTCGGCAAAATCACGGGGGCTGAAGCATTCGAGGCGCAGACTGTCCGTTCCGATAATTGAAAAATTCTTTTCTATTTCATAGAAATCGCCTACCTGCATAACCTGACCGTATAAATTTTCCTCCCAGGTATGCCCCGTAAATTCAAGGTTGTTTTCCCTGCACCATTTCGCAAGCTTTCCGAAAAACTTTGAATATGTATGAGTAACCGCCGTAAACCATTTATATCTTTGGCTTATCCATTTGCCGTCCGCGTCCCTTTCAAAAAGCAGCGGCATATTAAGGTAAAAATCATCGCCGAAAAGCTCGGTATACACCTTGAAAAGCTCCTCCGACCAGCAAAGCTTATAGCCGTAATCCCCCTCTATATCCATAAACAAAGCCGTAATTTTATTGCCGAAAAATTCGGATAAATTTTTCTTTATTTTCTCATGAACGTTTGATAAAATCACATCCGCCGTTTTCGGAGTCAAATAATCTATATCAGAACCCGAACGGCTTTTTGCGTGATACTTATTAAAAACATAAATTTCCTCGTTTATATTCTCAACATCTCCGCTTTTTAAAAGCCGCAGGGTTTTATTATCGATTTTATAATCTTTTCTCTTGAAGCTTACCGCAAAAAAGCAATCCGGAACGGTATAGCCTCCGTTAATTTTTTCAAGCTTCACACAAAGAGAAACACTCTTTGGAACATCGGCATACTGCATTGCGCTCCAGCCGTACATACCGCCTATTTCGTCGCAAAGTCCGAGCGGCA
>USLP01000213.1 GCA_900555525.1 uncultured Eubacteriales bacterium | reverse complement strand
CAGTGAGCTGAAAGTGCATCTGGTCGGCCACAGCATGGGCGGCGAGACGATCCGCATGCTCGCACAGCTGCTTGAAAACGGCGACGCCGTTGCGGACGGACTTGAAATCGTTATGGATATTTTGGACGTAAAAAACGGACTTATCGTTATAGAAGATAACAAACAGGACGCTATAGATAAAATGACCGAAGTCTGTAAGAAGCACGAGGGTGTGCGTACGGTCAAGGTGAAAACGAAATATCCGCAGGGCAGCGAAAAACAAATTATAGACGCAGTTTTGAAAAGAGAAGTAAAATCGGGAGGACTTCCTGCCGATGTCGGCGTTGTTGTTCTTAATGCGGCGTCTGCGGCGCAGATAAGCAAATATTTTAAGACGGGTATGCCCCTTACGGAGAGGGTGCTGACCGTTTCGGGAAGCGGTGTAAAAAATCCGCAGAACCTTCTTGTAAAAATCGGAACTCCTTTTTCGGCTATTGCGGAATTTGTCGGATTAACCGACGGAGTGAAAAAAGTTTTGTCGGGCGGTCCTATGATGGGAATTGCACAGTATACGCTTGACGTTCCCGTTATGAAAGGCACTTCGGGAATACTTTTCCTTACCGATAAAGAGGATAAGGAATACGAAGAAAAATCCTGCATACGGTGCGGAAAATGCGTTAATCACTGTCCGATGAGGCTTATGCCGTTTATGATAACAGAGCTTTCAAGAATGAACGATTTTGACGAAGCCGTAAAATACGGTCTTAAGGATTGTATAGAATGCGGTACGTGCAGTTATATATGTCCGCAGAGACGCTATCTCGTTCAGACGATAAGGACAGCTAAGGCAAAACTCCCCAAAAAATAAAATGTCTTTAAAAAATCGCCCATAGTGCTGTTTTTTGCAGACATGGCATGGATTTTATGCCTTACGGCACAGAAAGGAATGAAAAAAATGAACGAAAAACTCATAGTCTCAACTTCGCCGCACATTCAAACGTCATGCGGTACGGACAGACTTATGCTGAATGTAATAATTGCGCTTATGCCTGCGGCATTGGCGTCCATAATAATTTTCGGCGCACGTGCGCTTCTTATAATTGCGTTAAGCGTTATAGCCTGCGTACTGTCGGAATATCTTTGGTGTAAGGCTCAAAAAAAGCCCTCGACCGTTTCGGACGGAAGCGCAGTCGTTACGGGCTTGCTTTTGGCTTTTACGCTTCCGGTTTCCGTTCCGTGGTATATCCCCGTTTTGGGCGGAATTTTTGCGATTATAATCGCAAAAGAGCTTTTCGGCGGATTGGGAAATAATTTTATAAACCCTGCGCTTGCGGGCAGAGCGTTTCTCTTGGCATCATTTTCACAGGCGATGACTTCATGGACTGCTCCCTTTGCATACAAAAACGCTGTTGATGCCGAAACATATGCGACTCCGCTCAAGCTTTTAAAAGGCGGACACGAGGTGGGCGTAAGCTATCTCGATATGTTTTTGGGAAACATGGGCGGAAGCTTGGGAGAGGTTTGTGCGCTTGCGATACTTATAGGTTTTATATATCTTCTGATAACAGGCACGATAAAAGCGTATACCACGGTTTCTTATGTTGCATGCGTTGCGCTTATGAGCTGGATATTCGGATATAACGGATATTTTACGGGCGACCCCTTAACGGCTGTTCTTACGGGCGGAGTTATGCTCGGCGGCGTATTTATGCTGACCGACTATGTAACCTCCCCGACAACAAAGCTCGGAAATGTTATTTACGGAATTTTGGCAGGTCTTATTACGGTTTTCATACGTGTAAAAGGCGGTTATCCCGAAGGCGTTTGCTATTCGATACTCCTTTCAAACATACTTGCACCGCAGATTGATAAGATGATTAAGCCTAAAAAATACGGTGCATAAGGAGGAAACGGCATGAAAAAAGAAGAAAGTGTTTTTGTACCTGCTTTAAAGCTGTTTATAATTTGTCTTGTTGTCGCATTGGGATTGTCGGCGCTTAACTACGTTACTTCCCCGATTATCACGGCGGCAAACGAACAAAAGAAAAAGGACGCAATGAGCTCCGTTATGGAAGGCTGTACCTTTTCCGAAATAGACGGCACGGGCGTATACGAAGCAAAAAAAGATAACGAGCTTGTCGGCTATACGGCAAGCGTAACATCTCCCATCGGCTACGGCGGAGATATCGACCTCATTGTCGGCTTTGACAATGACCTTAACGTAACGGGCGTTTCCTTTGTTAAAATGTCGGAAACAAGCGGTATAGGAACAAAAACGAGAGACGAAGCATGGTTTACCGAACAATTTCTCGGTTCTCCCGTTCCCTCGGAGGATAATTTCAAAGCAATAACGGGCGCAACGGTTTCATCAAAGGCTGTGCGCTACGGCTTGGAACTTGCAGAAAAGGCAGTAAAGGAGGCGAGCGGCAAATGAAAGCTTTTTTCAAAAAAATGATTGAAGAAAACCCCGTTTTGGTGCTTGTTTTGGGAACCTGCCCTACCCTGGGCGTTTCCACGAGCGTAGAAAACGGAATAGGAATGGGTTTGGCGACCACCGCCGTTTTAACCTGCTCCAACTTTATTATTTCTCTGCTTCGCAAATTCATACCCGACAAGGCGAGAATAGCCTCTTATATCGTTATAATCGCAGGCTTTACAACGGCTGTCGAAATGGCGCTCAACGCATACGTTCCCGTTTTGGCAAATTCGCTGGGCGTTTATATTCCGCTTATAGTCGTAAACTGCATTTTGCTTGCAAGAGCGGAGAGCTTCGCTTCCAAAAATCCGCCCGTAAGCTCGATTGTTGACGGACTTTGCATGGGCTTGGGATTCACGGGCGCTCTTATAATAATTTCTTCAGTGAGAGAAATTTTAGGCAGCGGAACATGGCTCGGCTTCCACGTTTTGGGCGAATGGTTTAAGTCTATGACAATGTTTGTTTCACCTCCGGGAGGATTTATCGTATTCGGACTTGTTTTGGCTGTTGTAAGCATTATTAAGCAGAAAAGAGGGCTTAAGAATGGATAATATTTTTACTTCAATAATCACGATTATACTTGTTGAGAACTATGTTCTCGTAAAATTCTTGGGAATCTGCCCGTTTTTGGGAGTATCCAAAAAAACTGATACGGCTCTTGCAATGGGCATGGCGGTAACGTTCGTTATGGGTATCGCAAGCGCGATAACATACTTTGTTCAAATGCTTCTCGTTCGCTTTCATATAGAATATTTGCAGACTATTGCTTTTATTCTTGTAATAGCGTCGCTTGTTCAGTTCGTTGAAATGGCTATTATGAAGCTTTCGCCTCCGCTTTATTCGGCGCTGGGAATATATCTTCCGCTTATAACGACAAACTGTGCCGTTTTGGGTGTGGCTATATTAAACGTTCAGAAGAACTACAACTTTTTGGAGAGCGTTGTGAGCGGTGTTGCCGCGGCTTTGAGTTTTACTCTTGCGATATGGCTTTTTGCGGGAGTAAGAGAAAGACTGCAAACGTCGAATATGCCGTCGTTTATGAAAGGAACGCCTATCGCTCTTGTTTCGGCAGGACTTATAGCTATGGCATTTTTGGGATTCAGCGGTCTGAAATTATAATTTAAGGGGAAAGAGTTATGGAAAATATAATTTATGCGGTAATCGTAATAAGCGCAATGGGGCTTATTTTCGGTTTGCTTTTGGGAATAGCCGCACAAATTT
>USLP01000212.1 GCA_900555525.1 uncultured Eubacteriales bacterium | reverse complement strand
TATATAACAGCCGTATTCTTTGAAATTTTTATTGTTTTATCTTTTTTATTCTGTGTATATACGATTTTATCAAAATCAATCTTTTTTATATCAGAATCCTTGGTGGATATTGTTTCTGCTTCTGTCTTTTTATCGACTATTGCCGCATAGCATACGTCATCTTTATAATAGTATTCAACACCATACCCCAAAAGATTATCCAAAACATTATTATTCGTATTGTATCGTTTGCCGTCTATATCAATATTTCCGAATGCCAAATCGGAAACGGCGGAATAAAGCTGTGTGTTGCTGTTGGCAGTTACAATACCGTATGAATATTTTATTCCTTTTGTTGCCGATAAAATTCCGTCTTTAAAAATATTATAATACGGATAATCGTTTTTTACATAATCGGGGCTTACATAATTTAAAGAAAGAAGGTTATGTATAAATCTTGCCAGTGTTCCCCTATTGAGTACATATGTTACATCAATACCCGAAACAAGTGATTTCTGCGCCGTGTATTTTTCTTGCTTTGCTATTTTTTCGGGAAGTAAATCATATCCCAAAAGCTGATATGCCATCGTAACGGCATCATCAAGTTTCATAAATTCGTTCGGGTTGTATTTTTTATCCGCCGAATCTCCAATCACACCCATGGAATAAAGCGTGTTTATATCATTTTTGTAATCGCTGTCTTCTATATCACTGAATGCGCTTTCGCCTCCGTCGTCATAACGACATACAAGAGTACTCAAAATATGCGCAAATTCGCCTCTTGTTACAGGCTCATAAAGCTCCAAGGTCCCCTGCGTAAATATATCGTATAGTCCGAGCTGCGTCATAAGCGCTATATCTTCACGATATTCCGTATTGGAGGCGTCGGAATAATTAACGCTGCCTTCATATATAAAATTAACGGGATTTGCCGCTTTCGGAAAAAATTGAAAACTGAAAAAATTGCAGGTAGCGGTAATATATTTAAAATAAATATCATGAACACCTTCAATATTGCTTACCAATCTGCCATAGCTTTTTACCGGATTATTCCAATCGTTTGAACATACGATCGGAA
This sequence comes from uncultured Eubacteriales bacterium, assembly GCA_900555525.1. Lineage (GTDB taxonomy): Bacteria > Bacillota > Clostridia > UMGS1840 > UMGS1840 > UMGS1840. The sequence goes on along the minus strand of USLP01000212.1, from coordinate 2,623 downwards.
CGGAGCCTATACATTCTCCGTCAATTGAATCAACATAAACCTCAATAGAACCCAAATGTTCGGGGACAGTGGCAATCATAAGTTCAACTGCGCCTATTCCATCGGTAAAATCAAGCTGCGGTATTTTTATCCAGCCGTCAGCACCCATAGACGCAAAGGCACGATTGCGGTAAACATTGTTTCCCCAGGGGTCATAGTAATCCGAAAAAACGTTCATAACGTCATACGATTCATAACCGTCGCTGACGGCAAAGCATATTAAATTACAGCTTAATATTACAAATAATATAATAAATAAACTGCTGATTCTTCTTAAAAATGTCATAATATTATTCTCCTTTTTTAGGGGGCAGTACAGGTAAATTCACCTGTACTGCCTTAAAGCTATTTTATGTCAGTACTAAATTCAAACTCTTCTCCCGACATAGTATAAATTCCGTTTGTTGTAATTTTTTTATATCTGTTATAATCCTGTATATCCATGGTAATTCCCATAACTTTCAATGCGGGTATGTATATTACCTCTTTTGGATTTGTTGTATATGCTCCGTCGGAAGATAAGACAACGTTTTCTTTACACACAGTTGCGGGATTAAGGCTGTTGCCTACAGCGTACTCAACATAAACGCCCTTTCAGTCGTACGTGTTTCCTCTTTGCTGCACTTCCGTAACAGGCATCAGGTTTTTATCCCAAACAAACAATTTCACGCTGTCTATATTATCCGCCGCTGTTATGCCTGTAAGCGACGCTGTTAACGCAGCTGTTCCATCAGGTTTTTCTCTTACGGTTCCGCTTACAATTTTAACAAGCTTGTTTTTGCTGTATACCGCAAGATACGGTGTATAGCCTGCTACCGCATCGTTATAAAGCGGCATATCCATCTGCGCTATAATTGTGTCCGCCTTGCCTACTTCGGTGATAGGCTCGCTTGAACCGTCAAGGAATACCGCATTTAATGCCGATGCGTTTGAGCTTACCGCAAACCAGCATTTTTTATCCGTTATCGCATATCCGTTTACCGATTTTAATTTATTTGAAATATTTACAATATACGTTCCGCCCGGTGTTAATACTCCGAATTCTACATTTACTGTTTTTCCCGAATCGGAATCCAAGCTTACCTTATATCCGCCGGGAACGGGAGAGCCGTCTTCTTTTGCAAACGAAATTGCACCGAGTGTAGCCGAATCCACAAAGTTATTGAAATTAAGCTTTATTTTTCCTATGTTATAAGCCATTTCATTGGAAGGATCAGCGTTCAAATCAGCAGGTGTTGTGCTTACAAGTTCCAAGCTGTTGGGAAGCTCTGTGAGATTACGATAGTCAGCCGCCGTATCAGCATAATACTTTTCAATTTCTTTTACGCTCAAAACTCTGTTATAAACCTTCATATCGGCAATTTCGCCCTTGAAGTATGCAGGATTTAAGCCTGTGCAGTAATCGAACATAGCTCCCACGGTAAGAACAAAGTCTTTTTCGTTTACCGTGTTTGTTTCGTAAGAATTTGTTAACTGGCTGTATATTCCGCCGTCTGTGTATGTTTCGTATGATACGGTACTGTTTGCATCATCTTTTTTCTCAACTTTTCTTGTAATAATTACGTTTGTCCATTTCGGAGCGCCCGTATTTATCCAGTTGTTTTTCGGATAATGCCAGTTAAAGTATTCGCTTCCCGCGTTGGACGCCCCCTGTCTTTCCTGCATAATGTAATACGCGTTATTTCCCGTATTCTCGCTGTAGAACCAGGACAAACCTATTGCGGGCGACGCGCCTTCATGCTTATTATTGAATGAGAATACGCCCCATGGAGTATTTTCACTGATTGCCGTACCGTCATTTTCAGAAGGCTTCATCCATAATACATATGTTGCTTCTTCCAGATTTCTTGCTTCCTGAACTTCGGCTTCAACATAGCTGTTTCCGTCAAAATTCAATGCCGTGATTAGCTTTCCGCTTTCGCTCATGCTTGTCGCAACGCCGGGTGTTCCCTGTTTAGTGATAACCGTCGAGCTGTTTTCGCCGTTTACAACATTGCCGTCGGATTTTATTTTCATATCGAAAACAATTCCTTCATTACCTGTTTTAAACGTTTTTGAAACAGCCGTAATGCTCTTTCCGTTTACGGATTTCAAATCGGACGTAATCGAGAGAATATAATTTGTATGCGGTTCAAGCAAGTCGGATAAATTAATTTTTACCGTTTTTGATGTTGACGCAGATTCGTCGTCAAGCGAAACCGTATATCCCGATACGGCTGTACCGTCTGCCTTTGCAAACGTAATTGCGCTCAATGTGTTTTTATCAATATAGTTGTTGAAGTTAAGCTTGATTGCCTTTGAGCTTATTGACAATACCGCGCCGCTATTATCGGTGATATTCGCAGGCGATGTCGAAGTGAGCTCCAATGTATCAGCTAATTCAAATTCTTCATAATTTGCTTTGGTCTTATTGTAATAAGCTTCCGCATCAGCCGCCGAAAATGCCTTGTCATAAATCTTCATATCAGCAATTTTACCCTTGAAATACGCAGGGGTTAAGCCTGTGCAGTAATCGAACATAGCTCCCATGGTAAGAACAAAGTCTTTTTCGTTTACCGTGTTTGTTTCGTAAGAATTTGTTAAC
>USLP01000211.1 GCA_900555525.1 uncultured Eubacteriales bacterium | reverse complement strand
CGGCGGCAAAACCGAGCATACTGTCAACCTGCATACCCATTTTTTCACCGTCGGGGAATACGTTATACAGTCCTCCCATAAGACAGCCCGAACAATACGTTTTCAAAAGCTTTTCAGCCGTGTCGCCGCTCAAAAATCTCGAATAGAAAAGCGCGCCCCATATGGCAGACCAGTTACAAGCAATCGAGCCGTTTTCCACACGGCGGTTTAAGGATTTTTCCGCCGCCTTGTACAGCTTTTTATCGGACGGCTGAATCATATCTCCGGGGAACAAGCCCAAAAGATGCGATATGTGCCTGTGTCCCGGTTCAAATTCCTTATAGTCCTCTATCCACTCCTGAATACCTCCGTAACGCTTGCTTATTTGAAGCGGCATAAGATTATCGAGCTTTTCCTTACATTCGCTTACCACGTCGTCGCCAATTCCAAGCTTATCGGACATAAAGAGAAAATTCCGAAGCGTTATTGCAATGATTTCAAGGTCGATTGTACAACCGTAGGAAAGCGGAGATGTACCGCCTTCAGGCGTTATGAACACGTTTTCGGGTGATGCGGACGGCGATGTAACATATTTACCGTTCGGCGCTTTAACAAGAAAATCGCATATAAATTCACAGCACCCTTTCATAAGCGGATAAATTCGTTTCAAATAATTTAAATCCTGCGTATATTCATAATGCTCCGCCATATGCATCATCATCCATGCGCCCGCAAGCGGTAAAATGCCCGAAATAAGCCAATCGTGCAGACCTGTACGTCCGAACGGCGTTGTACAGTGATGAATAGTCCAACCTCTTGCGCCGTACATGGTTTTTGCGGTTTTTGCGCCCGAACGCGCCATTTTCTCCATAAAATCCGTGAGAACCTCTACAGCCGTATCAAGTCCCTCACAGTCAGCCTGCCAATAGTTCATCTGTAAATTTATATTTGTATGAAAATCGCTGTTCCACGGCGCTTGCTGTTCCCAGCACCATATGCCCTGCAAATTCGCGGGAAGTGTGGATTTCAGCTCTCCGGACGCGATAAGAATATATCTTGAATAGTTATAATAAAGCTCCAGAAAATCTGTATCGCAAATTCCGTTTTTAGCATTCTTTATAAGCTTATACATATCGTTTTTCTTGTTATCGCTTTTCGATATTGAAAGCTTCACCTTATTATAACGCTCCCGAAATGCCTTTTCCGCTCTCTTTTTAAGATTATCGTAGGTCATACCCGAAATTGCGTCAAGCGTTTTTACCGCCTCAGCTTCGCCGTTAATTTCATCGGTATAATTCATTTTTTCGAAATCAAAATTTGTTCTTGAGGCAAAATAAATCGTTATACATTTTGCATTATCCACCTTGAGCGTACCCGTCGAGCAGTCAACCGTACCGTCTGTTTCACATCTTAAAACAAGACTATATTTCATCCATCGTTCTTTTACAAATTCCTTTGTTTTTTCGATTAGATAATCACGTCCGAGCTGTCCCGAAATAACAAAATCGCCTTTATCGTTCACCTTCGGCTCGTTATTAAATCCGCAGCCCCTCCACTGCGAAAGCGTGAAATCCGAAAAGCCGTTTTCGGCGGTTGTTTCGTAATGCAAAACGCCGACGTCATCACGTCCCGAAAGGAAAATTTCCGATTTATATTTTTCGCCGTTCATCGTAAATTCCGTTTTTGTAACGCCCGTTTCAAGGTTCAGCATACGCAAATAATTCTTCACCTCGCCCTGCGGTTTATACTCTGTAAAAAGATTTGTCAGAATTTCATACGAATCAAGACGGGGCGGTATGGAAATGAAATTGTCCTCCGCGAGCTTCTGTGCCTCGGCACGTTTACCCGAAAATAAAAGCCTTCTTATCTCGTCAAGGTGTATAAGCGCATTCGGGTTTGCGTCGTCAATCGGAAATCCGCTCCAAAGACACTCGTCATTTAAAACGATTTTTTCGCAGTATGCCATGTTTATAACCATTGCGCCCATATGACCGTTACCGAGCGGAAACGAATCATACCATTTTTCGCCCTGCTTATTTGCATAGATTTTATTTGTATTCATTTGTTAGTCTCCTTTTATATTAACTTTTAATATTATACAATAAATTTTCTCAAAAATCAATGATTATTTCCGACTTGTTTTTTGCGCATTAGCCTATAAAGAGCCGAAAGGCGAAAGCTTGACAGCCAAGTTCCGATAAAATCGTAGAGATGTCCTCTCATATCGGGTGAGGAACGGTATTTTGTCCACCTTGTTTGAGCAAAGCATTCATTTTGCATTCCGGGAAATCTAAACATTCCGTGTAAAACCGTGCCGTTAGGTCCCGCGATACATTGAAGTATATTGTTCCAAATAAGCTTTCCCGAATTTTCCCACAACGGATTTTTATCAAGCTCGCTTAATTCAAACAAATCGGGAACTATAACGCAAGCATACGGGTCAATACATTGATGCTCCGCAGATACAACCGTTCCGCCCGCCGTGTGGTATCCCAATCTTTTAAAATCACAGTCCTCCGAATAAAATGCATCATACGCAAACATCCATGACAGAAAATATGCCGCCGCTTTTTGGGCATATTCAAGATATTTTGCTTTTCCGAATTTATAATATTTTCTGTTCACATTGCTTTTTGTTCCTTTCAAGCGAAAATTCATTTTTCGTACTTATTTATTATAGAACATTCAAGCGTTTTTTTCAATTCATTTTTTGTTACATTTCATACCTATATATTACCGTTTTAAAATCCTATTCCGGTATAGCACACAGGCATTTCAATTTCAATTACAAAATGTGTGAATCAGGTTTCAAAATATGTGAAAAACGGAGTCTTTTTACGACTCCGTTTTTCAGTGTTTATTCTGTTATCTTATAAGCTCGTCTTGCCTGCCCGTTTGGTTATGCGATTTTATAACGCCCTCTATTTCTTCTATACCGCTTTCCGACATATCGCCCATAACCGTATTTTTAACGGCCGAAAGCGCATTTCCTATTTCGAGCGTATGCTGTATACCAACCTGCTTTACTATGCCGTAAAGTATTCCCGCAAGATATGCGTCTCCGCTTCCGATTCGGTCTATTACGTTTATATGCTCATACGGCTTTTCGGTGTAAAACTTTCCGTCATAATATATCTTTGACGTGAAATTATGCTCGGTCGGGCTTATAACCTCACGCATCGTACATGCCACAAGCTTACAGCCGTATTTATCACAGTAGTCCTTCATTATTTCTTCAAGTGTACCTGTTCGCTGTAACATTCTTCTTGAGGTTTCCTCCGAAACGAAAAGCAAATCGACATACGGGAAAATCTTTTCTATAACCTCTCTCGCTTCCTCCTCACTCCAAAGAGCCGAACGGTAATTAACGTCAAAAGAAATAAGAGCGCCCGCTTTTTTGAAATTTTTTATCATTTCAAAAGCCGTATTCCGAAGCGTTTCGGAAAGCGCAAGCGATATGCTGCTTACATGAAAAATTTTTGTTTTATTATATATATCATTTGGTATTTCCGCACATGAAAGCGAGCATACGCTTGACTGCGCCCTGTCATAAATTACGGCGGATTTTCTCGGATAAGCGCCGCTTTCGTAATAATAAATACCAAGCCTTTTTGACGGCGAATCGTCGTATACTATGTAATCGTCGCTTACGTTTCCGTAGCGGATTTTATTTCGTATAAAATGACCGATTTTATTAAGCGGAAGCTTTG
>USLP01000210.1 GCA_900555525.1 uncultured Eubacteriales bacterium | reverse complement strand
TCTGACGCTTTTGTTATCTCTTATGAATCTGAAGGAAATATCGGGGTGGGAAAGAGCAAGTCTGTCTACCGTTGCCGCTATGAAATTGCCCTCGGATATGTCTTTTTTGAGGAATTTAAGTCGTGCGGGGGTGTTGTAGAAAAGGTTTTCAACCGTTATGCTTGTACCTTTCGGACAGCCTGTTTCGCTCACTTCGGTTATTTCTCCGCCCTCGCATTTTATATGCGTGCCTGCGTCGGTATCTTCTTTTCTCGTATCTATCGTTACCTTTGAAACGGCGCAGATACTCGCCAAAGCCTCGCCTCTGAAGCCCATGGTTTTTATGGAATAAAGTCCGTCCTTATCTTTAAGCTTGCTCGTTGCGTATCGCACAACGCAAAGCGACGCATCGTCCTTATCCATTCCGCAGCCGTCGTCCGTTATTTTTATGTATTCTCTTCCGCCGTCCTTTATTTCAACCGTAATTCTTGACGCTTTTGCGTCAAGCGAATTTTCAAAAAGCTCTTTGACAACGGAGGAAGCCCGTTCCACAACCTCACCCGCCGCTATCATATTTGATATAAGCTTATCCAAAACACGTATATTTCCCACAGTCTTCCCCCTCTTTTTTTATATAAGCTTAATTTTTTTAAGAATTGAAAGTATTTTATCCCCCTTAGGAACAAGCAGGATTTCATCTTCGCTGACTCCTCCGATAAGGAACAAAACCGCAAAGTATATAACCGCCGTTATGCAAATAGCAAGGAAAATCGAAATTATAAGCGACGAAACATATGAGCTTATAAACGCATATGAAAAATATGCCGCCGCTCCCGTTGCAATCGCCGTAATGAGCGGTTTTACAACAAATTCCGAAAATCCGAACTTCATATTTGTTTTACGCTTTAAAGCGATGATATTAAGCGTCATAACCGTTATATAGCACGCTAAAGTACCTATAGGCGCACCGTTTATGTTTATTTCGGGCTTTGATACAAGATAAAGATTCAATGCAACCTTAACGATACCGCCGATAAACATATTCAAAACGGGTCCCCATACGTTGCCCCATGCCTGCAAAACAGCGTTTGAAATCTGAACAATCGTAACAAAAAACACGGCTATTCCCATTATGTTAAGCAAAAACGAATGATTCGGGTCTTTATACAAAAGTTCCAAAATAGGACGTGCCAAAACGCATAATCCCACAGCGCACGGCACGGCAAAAATAACCGTTATTTTGAGTGCGGATTTTGTATTTTTTAGCGCCGCCGTTCTGTTATTTACCGCCAAAAATGCCGAAACGCTCGGCACAATAGAAATGGCTATCGCATTTATTATTGTCGGCGGCATATTAAAGAGCGTTATCGCTCTGTTTAAATATCCGTAAAGCGAGGAACGGTCAAAGGTGTTATAACCCAGTCCTCCGAGCTGATTCATAACGGTTGCCGTATCTATAAGCGAAGTAAGCGTGAAAACGCATACGCCGAGCGTTATCGGAACGGCAAGCACGATCAAGCGTTTTAATATGGAAAGCGAGCTTTCCGTGCATTTGTCGCTCGAAAATTCCTTTATGCTCATGCGTGATTTATGACGTCCCTTTATGCTGTACAAAGCCAAAAACAAAAGGCTTAAGCATGTGCCTATCGAAATACCGGCTATTGCGCCTGCCGAAGAAATATAGTATTTATCGAATTTTACTTTCAGAATATATGCAATCGAAAGCCCGAAAATAAGCTTTGATAAGGCTTCTATAACCTCCGATATTGCGGTGGGGAGCATATTTTGCTTTCCTTGATAAAAGCCTCTGTATGCGCTTGCCAACGATACAAAAAGCAGGCTCGGCGCCATAACCGACATTGTGATATACGAATCGGGCGAGCTTATTATATTCGCAAAGAAGCGTGAAAACAAAAACAAAACCAAAAACGCAAAAAGCCCAAGACAAAACAGAAGTCTTTGGGATACCTTAAATATTTTTTCGGATTTTTTGTATTCGCCTTTTGCCTCCGTTTCGGCTATCATTTTTGAGATAGCGACGGGCAGACCTGCCGTGGAAATTACGAAAAGCAAATTATAAATTGTATATGACGAGCTGTATATGCCCATTCCCTCTGTGCCCAAAATAAAACGGTCAAGCGGAATTTTGTATACGGCGCCTATTATTTTTACCAATATGTTTGATACCGCGATTATCAATGCTCCGGCAACAAAGCTGTTCTTTTTGTCAGTCAACTGTCAATCAAGCCTTTCTTCTTTAGTTTTTGCTGTCTCTGTGCCGTACAAAGACGTTATGCTCATCGTCCAAAAGGTGTTTATAAAGCTCGTTTGCAATCGTTACGGAGCGGTGTTTTCCGCCCGTGCAGCCTATGCAGATTACAAGCTGTGATTTTCCCTCCGCTATGTAATACGGCAACAAATATGAAATCATGTCGCACAGCATTTTCAAAAACGTCTGCGACTGCTTATATTTCATAACAAAATCATGAACGGGCTTATCGTTCCCCGTCATTTCCTTAAGTTCGGGAACATAAAACGGATTCGGCAGAAAACGAACGTCAAAAACAAGGTCGGCATCCATCGGTATGCCGTATTTAAAGCCGAAGGAAACGACATGGGTTATTATTCCCTCGTATTTTGGATTTTCCGACAAAATTCCTTTAATCTGGCTTTTAAGCTCGGCGGATTTTAGGTTTGACGTATCTACTATGTTATCCGCGACCGCCTTTATTTCATCAAGTATTTCACGTTCTCTTTCTATCGCCTCCATAACTGTTACGTTTTCCGTTTGGAGCGGATGACGGCGTCTTGTTTCCTTATATCTTTTAAGAAGCGTTTCGTTTGATGCCGTCAGGAAAATTATTGAAAAATCATAGGAGGAGGCTTTCAAATTCTTTAAGGTTACGTAAATATCCTTAAACATTTCGCCGCCTCTTAAATCCGTTACAACCGCAACTCTTGTAAGCTTTGATTGGTAACAAATTTCCACAAAGTTCGGTATAAGCTTTGGAGGCATATTATCTATGCAGTAAAAACCCATATCCTCCATTGCCTGTATCGTCTGCGTTTTTCCTGCACCCGAAAGACCCGTTACTATTACAAATTTCATAATATGCACCTTCTTACACTATTTTAACTTCTGTGTTTAATTCTACCTTGAATTTTTCAAAAACCGTTTTTCTGATATGCTCTATAAGCTTTATTATATCGGAGGCGGAGGCATTGCCCCTGTTTATCACAAAACCGCAGTGCTTTTCCGAAACCTGCGCGTCCCCTACCGAAAAGCCTTTAAGTCCGCAATCCTCTATAAGCTTTCCCGCAAAATATCCCTCGGGACGCTTAAACGTACTGCCTGCGCTCGGATAATTAAGCGGCTGTTTATCGTTTCTTTTTTTCAAAATTTCCGCCGTAACTGCCTTTATCTCGTCCTTGTTTCCGTCTTTTAATAAAAAACTTGAGGATAAGACTATACCGCCGTTTCCCATAAACACGCTCTTTCGGTATCCGAAATCATGCTCACGGGCGCTTAATTCTTTAATTTCACCGCTTTCGGAAAGATATACGCTTTTTATAAGCGTATCTTTTATTTCGCCGCCGTATGCGCCTGCGTTCATATAAAGCGCGCCGCCTACCGTGCCCGGTATGCCGTAAGCAAACTCAAGCCCCGAAAGCGAAGCGTCACGCGCCGCAAGACAGACTTTTTTAAGGCTTGCGCCCGC
>USLP01000209.1 GCA_900555525.1 uncultured Eubacteriales bacterium | reverse complement strand
TTCACGCCTGAACGATACGACTCCGTTTCCGCCGTTTCCTGCTTTTATTAATATTTTCGCTGTATCTGCAAACATACTGTAATTCCTTTCAATGTTACGGTCTTATCTGACCGTTTCCGTATATGATGTATTTTGTTGAAGTGAGCTCGTTAAGTCCCATAGGACCTCTGGCATGAAGCTTTTGAGTTGATATTCCGATTTCCGCACCGAAACCGAATTCAAAACCGTCCGTAAATCTTGTAGAAGCGTTGACATATACCGCTGCCGCGTCAATTTCGTTTAAAAATTTCTGCGCATTATCATAGCTTTTTGTAATAATGCTTTCGGAATGTTTTGTATTATGCGTGTTTATATGATTAATTGCTTCATCTATATTATCAACAATTTTAGCGGAAATTATCAAGTCATTATACTCTGTATAATAATCTTCATCAGTGGCCGGCTTTACGTCATAAATCGCTTTCGTTCGTTCACAGCCTCTTATTTCAACGCCGTTTTCATCCAAAGCTTTAAAAGCCTTCGGAATAAACGCAGTCGCTATATCCTTATGTATGAGCAGACTTTCGCAGGCATTGCATACGGAAGGTCTTTGAACCTTTGCATTTATAAGAATACTGCAAGCCATATCGATATCAGCATCGCTGTCAACATAAATATGACAATTTCCCGCACCTGTTTCAATTACGGGAACAGTCGCATTTTCAACCACGGATTTAATAAGACCTGCGCCGCCTCTCGGTATAAGTACATCTATATATCCGTTAAGCTTCATCATTTCGCGTGCGGTTTCCCTGTCTGTATCGTGAATAAGATTTATTGCATCTTCGGGTATTCCTACTTTCAAGAGCGCAGAGCGCATAATATCCGTAAGAATTATATTTGAGCGGATTGCTTCTTTGCCGCCTCTTAAAATTACCGCATTACCCGTTTTTAACGTAAGGCAGGCGGCGTCAACCGTAACGTTAGGGCGAGCCTCAAAGATTATTCCTATAACTCCGATAGGAACACGTTTTTTTCCTATTGTAAGACCGTTGGGACGTTTTGTCATACCCAAAACCTCACCTATCGGGTCATTCAGTAAAGCAACTTGCAAAACTCCCTCGGCAATGCCTTTTATGCGCTCTTTTGTTAAGCGCAGGCGGTCTATCATAGAAGTTTTAATATTATTTTCTTTTGCGTTTTTTAAATCTATTTCATTTTCCGCTAATATTTTATCGGTATTTTCAATAAGCGCATTTGCAATTTCTTTTAACGCTTCATTCTTTTTTTCACAAGACAGATTTCCGATTTTCAGGCTTGCCGATTTTGCATTTTTTGCAATTTCAAGTACAGTCATATTATTTTTCCGCCTTTCGTATAAGTGTTCCGATTTCTTTGCCGTCAACGGCATCGTAAATCATTTTCGGTTCTTCGCCGTTCATAATAATTGTTGAAATACCGCTGGTCAGCGCAGTTTTTCCTGCTATAAGCTTTGTATACATTCCGCCCGTACCGAGACCGCTTACAGAACCGCCCGCACGTTTCAAAATTTCATCATCAATTTCGTTTAATTCTCCTACAAGCTTTGCGTCGGGGTGGATAGCAGGATTTTCAGAATAAAAGCCGTCTATATCTGTCAGAATAATAAGCAAATCGGCTCCGACGATTTCTGCCACGTGTGCGGAAAGATTATCATTATCGCCAAGCTCAATTTCTTCGGTAGCAATAGCGTCATTTTCGTTTATTATCGGTATAACATTCATGGAAATAAGTTTTTTAAACAGATTTTTTACATTGTTAAGAGAACGCTTATCTTCAATCGTGTATTTTGTCATAAGAACCTGCGCAACATTATAACCGTAATCGGAAAAAAAGCTTTCATAAAGCTTCATAAGCGCACATTGACCGATTGCGGCAAGCGCCTGCCGACCCGGGACATCATCGGGACGTTTTTCAAGATTAAGCTTTGAAACGCCGACCGCAATAGCCCCGCTCGATACCAAAACAACATTTTTGCCCATATTTTTCAAATCGGAAATTACTCTTGCAAGCTTATCGAATTTCTTATGTTTAATACGTCCGTTTTTATATGTAAGCGAGCTTGTTCCTATTTTTATAACAATTGTATCTGTTTTTAAATTCCTCATGGTTTTTACCTCAGCTTATTTCTGTTTTTATCTCGTCATTATCCGAATAACGGAATTTTACATCGGAAAATCCGTATTCCTTTTTTAATTTATTTATATTCAATCTTTTTTGACCTGCTATTTTTGAGACAAGGCTGTTTTTGCACACAATGGTCAAAACCTTGTCGTTTGTTTCCATGCCTTCGATTTTTTTTGAAATAAGGTCATAATATCTTTTTGAAAAAACAAGTTCTCCAAATGCAGGGTGATATGCGCCTTTTACATTTTCGCAGTTGATATCTTCGTTTGTCATAAGACCTATTCTGATAACTTCAATTCCGTTATCATGAAAAATCCCGAGCATACGCGCGCATATGTCAACCGTTTTGTCCAAAGTTTTTGTTTTGTATTCTCCGCACCTATAAAACTCCCAAAGCTTTGTGCCTTCTATAACAACTGTTGGGTATATACGTACAAAATCGGGTTTTAGCTTAACTGCTTCATAAGCGGAATAAATATCCGTTTTTGTGTCAGAGCCGTACATCGACGTCATAAGCTGGACGCCGAGTGTAAAGCCGTTTTCTTTAATCATTCGGCACGAATTTTTTATGATTTCAGACGTCATATTACGTTCGTTTTTCTTAAGAACAAGGTCATTCATCGACTGAACACCGAGTTCAATTGTTTTTACACCGTATTTTTTCAAAATTCCCAAAATTTCGGAATCGATATAATCGGGACGTGTAGACAGACGAATACCGTTTAAATTGTATTTCTTCACATATTCATGCGCAACACAAAGGTATTTTATCATTACATCTCTGTCTATTCCCGTAAAACTACCGCCAAAAAAAGCTATTTGTGTTTCTTTATCTCCGATTTTCAAAACCGAATCATCAAGAATACGGCGTAGATTTTTCTCGTCAATTTCGTCCTTTGCGCCGCTGATTTTTACTTGATTGCAAAAAACGCAGTCATTCGGACAGCCTTTATGCGCAACAAATATCGGTATATTTTTATATTTTGTCATTTTCTCACCAAAAAAGCATAAACCTTTATAAACTATAAAAAAAGGGCAAATGCCCTTTTAATGAATTCTTATAAAACTATTCGGCAAAATCCGAACTGATAAGAGTGGCAAGAGCTTCAACGGCGGCTGATTCGTCAGTACCGTCGGCAACAATCTTTATATTCGTTCCTCTTGTTATGCCCAATGACAAAACACCGAGCAAGCTTTTTGCGCTTACACGTCTTTCGTCCTTTTCAACCCAAATGTTGCTTCTGAATTCATTTGCTTTCTGAATAAAAAATGTAGCAGGTCTCGCATGAAGTCCAACCTGGTTTTGAACAATTACTTCCTTTTCGTACATTTTTTAAACACCATATATCCGAAACCGGAAAAACCAATTACGAATAATCCTTTCTCACTGAATTTTCGATACATCATATAAATAAGCAAAAAAGCCATATTTTCTATTACTTATTATTAAACCCATTCTATAATAAATAATATCATATTTTTAAAAAAAGTCAATACTTTTAATAAAAAAAGTTTGAAATTCAAGCGAAAATATGATTTTTCGGCATTTATGTCATTAAAGACGGTGG
>USLP01000208.1 GCA_900555525.1 uncultured Eubacteriales bacterium | reverse complement strand
CCCGCGAAAACCGCCGCCTTTGTTTCATAGCTGTCGTTCATTGTTTCTATAAGCACAAGGTCTGCTCCGTTTTCCGCACCGATTCTGACAACCTCTCCAAAAAGCGTTACCGCATCTTCAAACTCCAAATCTCCCAAGGGTTTCAGAAGCTGTGCCGACGCTCCTATGTCAAGAGCGATATACGTTTCCTTGCCGCATTCTTTTACGGCGGTTTTTGCATTATTAAGTGCGCTTATGACAAGCTTTTCCGTACGTTCTCCGAATTTAAGGCGGTTTATTCCGAACGTGTTTGTTTTTATAATATCTGCGCCTGCGTCTATATATTTTTTGTGAAGGTCGATTATAAGACGGGGATTGTTTACGTTTTCTTCTTCGGGCGGCGAGCCTGCCTTAAGACCCATAGACTGCAAAACCGTACCCGTTCCGCCGTCAAAAAACAAAAATCCGTCTTTGATTTTTTCTTTTATGTTCATACCTTACTCCTTTTTTGCATATGGACATTCCGATGCGTTTTCACATGCCTCACAGCCATTTTTGCAGTCCTCTCTTTTTGGACCTATTCCCACAATTGCGGTAACGGATTTTGACGGCGCCATTAGTCCGCCGTCCGTTAAGCTTACGCCTATTTTCCTCTGACAATCCAAAACGGCGAAAAGTTCTTTTTGATACGAAACGGAAAAATCGCCGTAGCCGGGGCTGAACCTCGGGCGCAGAAATTCTCCGTCTTTAAGCTCCCTTTGAAACACTTCTTTTGTGAGCGTATCACAAACGCTTTCGACAGCCGCCGCACCGATTGCCTGAAAATAGAGCGCCTTTACGGGACGTATTGAGGAATATCTGTTTATAAGCATATCTATGCCTGCGCCGACCGTTGCCGTAAACAAAAGCGCCTCATTGCACCCTTTTAAATTTTTGGAAAGCTTTTCCGATTTAACTTTAAAAATGCCGAAGTCCGAAATATCGCCGTATGTTTTTAATTCGGTGCGTAAAAAGCACGCTTTCGGCGATAAAAAAGACTTCGACTCTTTTAAGCACAAAAGAATATCGTTTTTTATATTTTGGGAACATTCTCCCCGTATTCCCGAATATCTCAAAACCTCTTTATAAGGTATCGGGATATCCGAAAACACATGAGTTATGACAGAGCCGTTCATCTATATTATTCCTTTTAGATTTTCTTTTATTCCGCTTGCTACTTCGGGTTTGTTCATCGAATATACATGAATGTGATTTACTCCGTTTGCGATAAGGTCTATAATCTGCTCCGTTGCGTACGCAATGCCCGCTTTTGTCATCGCTTCGGTATTTTCTCCGAATTTATCCACAATCGTTTTAAAACGTCTCGGAAGATACGTTCCCGAAAGCGAGCAGATTCTGGAAATTTGTCTGCCGTTCGTGACGGGCATTATGCCTGCGACAACGGGGACGGTTATCCCTGCCTCACGTATTCTGTAAAGAAAATTATACATTATGTTATTATCAAAAAACATCTGCGTTGTGAGAAAATCACAGCCTGCGTCCGTTTTTATTTTAAGATTCATAATATCCTCGGTAAAGTTCTTCGATTCCACATGCCCCTCGGGATAGCAGGCTCCGCCCACGCAAAAATCGCCGAGACTTTTTATATCCGCAATAATTTCAGACGCATATTTATAGTCGGTTTTAACCTCGTTCATATCCTTGGGAATATCGCCCCTTAAGGCAAGAATATTTTCTATCCCCGCCGATTTAAGCTCGTCTGCGGTTTCTCTTAAAAGTTCCTTTGTTACGGAAACGCAGGTTAAATGCGAAAGCGTGGGAACATTATATTTCTTTTGAATATTTTCCGCAATTTTTACGGTATAGCCTTTTGTCGTACCGCCTGCGCCGTAGGTTACGCTCATATACGACGGAGAAAGCGCGGCAATTTTTTCCGTCGCTTCCTTTACGCTGTCAAAGCCGTCGCTTGTTTTGGGAGAAAAAACCTCAAAAGACAAGCTTGGGCGGTTCTTCTCAAAAATTTCCGTCAGCTTCATATGGAGTTTCCTTTCATTATTTTCTTAAGAATCGGGAAAAGAATCATTGCGGCTATTATACCCATAACGCCTTGGAAAACATTGCCCAAAATTCCTGCCGCCGCACCGAGACCAAGTCCCAAAATCAGAGCCTCCGCAAGGAAATATCCGCCCACCATTATAACCTCTCCGATTACAGATGCAATAAGCGCCGTAACCGTGTTTTTCTTTGCGGCGGATTTATAGAAAAAGCCTGCCGCAAGCGCCATAAGCGCCTTTATTACAAGAGTTATCGGGACATACGTCATATATCCCGCCAATAAGTCGCACAATGCGGAGCCGATACCGCCTGCAATCGCTCCGTATACGGGTCCCAGCATAAAACCGCCCAAAAGCACAATGCAGTCGCCCAGATTAACATATCCGCCCGTTGCCGGGATAGGTATTCTCACTATGTAAGTCGCTACGAAAGCGAGAGCCGCAAAAAGGGCTGTAAGTACAATTTTTTTTGTTTTTGTGTTCATTTTCGGTTGCTCCTTTTAGTCTTTTTATATTCGCTCGGAGATACTCCGTAAGCTTTTTTAAACAGATTTGAAAAATAATTTGTGTCGGAAAAGCCGACAGCAAGCGCCGTATCGGTTACGCTCATACTCTCTTTTGAAAGAATATCCGCCGCTTCTTTCAAGCGCAGTTCGTTTGTAAAGGCATTTATGCTTTTTCCGCTTGCCGTCTTGAAAATATGGCTTATATACGACGGACTGCAATGACAGAAAGCGCAAAGCTTTTCAAGCGTTATCTTATCGGAAAAATTGTTTTTTATATACCACAGCGCATGGCTGTATATATAATCCGCATTCGTTTCAAAAATCCCTTTTCGTGCCGCTTCGGGTGAATTTTTGTAATACAGCGAAAACATTGCCAAAAGCGGATATATAAGCGTCTTTACAAAATGAAAATCGGGAATATCGGGGTTAAGATATTTTTCGTAAGTGTTTTTAAGCTCGTTTTTGTCATGCCCGTATTTTTCGCAAAGCTTTTCCATACGTGCCTGCGCCTTTTTTTCATCTTTTCTGTAACCGCTCACGCACAAAAAGCCTGCCTCCGACATCGGAAAAACATATTCCCAAACGCCTGCGTAGCACATTCCCTCAAAGGGAATACCAAGCCCTGCCTCCTTCATAACGTTTTTCTGACAGCTTATGCACTTATCCCATGCCTGTTTTTTCGATTTTACGAGCAGGCAATACGGATTTGAATGAACGTTTAAGTCAGCAAAAAACTCCGACGCATTTACGGGCTTATCTCTGTGAACCGTTATATCCAAGCCGAGTCCCGAAAGATATTTCACATACGCTTTGATATTTTCATCTGTTATCTCCATAGCGTTACCCCTATTATACAATAATTAACCGCCGTTTTCAATAGCTTTGGTGATTTTCTTGCATTATTTACAGTTTTTCGGTTCAAAATAGTCGTCTTTTGTAACCTTTGAAAGAGTTCTGTAGGAATTTACCGTATTGTCGAAATTGCAGATACTCTTATAAATGCAGTAGTCGCACGCCGTTACATCGCCGAATCGGTACGGACGAATGAAAAATTCACCGTCCAAAATCCGCTCTCCCGTTTCCTTTATGAGGTTTTCGCAGTCCGAAAGCAGCATATGAAACTGTTCCCTCAAAACAAGGTTTTTAACGCTGTAGCCGCCCTTTTTGTCCGACGAAA
>USLP01000207.1 GCA_900555525.1 uncultured Eubacteriales bacterium | reverse complement strand
CGCCTCAAAAAGTTATTTTTTAGTTTTTTCAGCCTACAAGGAGCTGACCGCCGAGTTTATATTTTTCTGCGATGGTTCTGAGAGTACCGTCCTTTGCAAGCTCGTCGATTGCTTTGTTAACCTCGGGAGTTATATCGCTGTCCTTTCTGAAAGCGATACCGTATTCCTCATCCGCAAAATTCGCGCCGCTTACCATAACTATATTTGTATAGTTGGTGCCCTCGCCTATTGAACCGATGCCGGTAACATAGTCTATAACAGCGGCATCTGCCGTGCCGGAGGAAACCTCCATTATCGCCTTTGCCATTGAGTCAACCGCCGTGTAGTTTGCGCCCTCAAAGAATGCGTCGCTTGTTGCAACCTCTTCACCTGCGGATTCTTTTTCGGCAACTACCGTTGCACCCTTTAACGAACCTGCCGAAGAATATTTATCGGCATTTTCGCTCTTTGTTATGAGAACCTGTTTATTTGCCATATAGGGCGTTGAGATAGACATGGTGTTTTTTCTCGCGTCGGTTATTGTAAGGCCGTTCCAAAGGCAGTCAACATTTTTTGAATTGAGCTCGCTCTCTTTTGCCTCCCAGCTTATTACCTGGAAAGTAGGCGTAACACCGAGTTTTTCGCAAACAGCTCTTGCAAAATCAGCCTCAAAGCCCTTAAGGTCTGTGGTATTACCCTCTTCATAATAATCCATAGGAGCAAAAAGAGTAATGCCGATAACAAGCGTTCCTTTATCTTTAACGTATGCAAGGTCCGAAGAAGTATCGGTTTTTTTGTTGCCGCAAGCGGCAAATGTGCATACAATCAAGGCAGCGGCAAGCAAAATACTTAAAATCTTTTTCATAACGTCCTCCGTGTTTTACCGTGGTAAAGTGTTAATATGCTAATATGATAACTTATTGAACTCGGTTTGTCAACTGTTATTTAAAACTGTCCCGTTTATCTCGCCGCGATAATTGATGAGTTCACTCACGGTGACAAGCTGAAAGCCGCGATTCACAAGCTCGGGAATCAGTATTTCCGACGCTTCCGCCGTAGGGACAAATAAATCGTGCATCAAAACGATATCTCCGTCCTTGACGCTTGATAGCACCGTATTTACCGTGCGGTCCTTGTTTTGATGACTCCAGTCTCTTGTGTCAATCGTCCACATGACGAGCGGTCTTTTCTCGTTTTGTCTTATAAAATCATTATAACAGCCGCACGGAGGTCTTACGACGCTTGGCTTTATTCCGACGGTATCAAAAATCACCTCATCATTTTTTGCAAGCTCGCGTAAAGCGTTTTCGTTGTCTGTTTTGGTAAGCACGACATGTCCGTAAGTGTGATTGCCTATTTCGCAGCCGTATTCTGTTATTTTCTTTGTTATTTCCTCGCGACCGTCTATTCTGCTGCCGACAACAAAAAAAGTTGCTCTGCCGCCCACCGCCTTGAGGCTTTCGAGAATTCTTCCGGTGACGGGAGTGTACGGACCGTCGTCATACGTCAGGGCAACCATCGGCTTTTCCGGATCAACGGACGTATCGTGCTGAGCTATGGTCTTTTTTGCTCTTATTTCTTCGTCACCGTTCATTCCGAAAACGGCATAAAGCAAAAACAACAGTCCGAATACCATCAGAATAATTCCGCAAAAAATCGCTGCAGGCCTTTTGAATTTTATTATCATGGCGCACACATCCGCTCCGTATTTTTTCTTAATACATATATATTGCCCTACGCCGTTATACAGACCGATTTTTACGACAATTTGGCTATTTTATATAAACCGACAAACAATATAAATTTATCTATTATGTCAATAACAAAAACACAAAAAAGATGTTATAATATATTATAAAGCACAAAAGAAGTGATACCATGTCAGACAAAAAAGATTTTACGGATAAAAGCAAAAACAGCAACGACACATTTTGCTGCATATATTGCACGGAAAGAAACGACTGCTCCGTTTTAAGCGTAAAAAAATGTCTCGGTGAGAAATGCTCTTTTTACGAAACGTCGGAGGAAAAGCTGCATTCAAATGATGCTTGGTCGAAACGCATGAACGCTTTGGACTCGGTAAAACAAACCGAAATTGCAAAAAAGTATTACGGAGGAAAAAAACCGTGGAAAAAATAAAAGAAAACACTACATTCAAAGAAGGTGACGTTGTTGTTTACGGCTCTCAGGGAATATGCCGCATAACGGGAACCGAAAAAATGCGCGTCGGCGGTAAAAGCACCGTATACTTTATATTAAATCCTGTGTACAGGAAAAACTCAAAGATTTTTGTTCCGTCGGACAATGAAAAGCTTATGGAAAAAATGCACAGCGTAATTGAAAAAGACGAAATAGACGAGCTTATCAAGAATGCCGCAGAGGACACATCGGAGTGGATTGAAAACGACGCCGAGAGAAAGGATTTTTTTAAGAGTGCTTTAGCTTCGGGAGACAGAGGCAAAATAATCAATGTGATTAAAACCATCCGCCTGCACAAAACCGAACGCGAAGAGAGCGGTAAGCGGCTCCACCAATCGGACGAGGCTTTTTTAAAGGAAGCGGAAGCTCTGATATATGAGGAATTTGCCGTTGTACTCGGCATTGAGCCCGTGAAGGTTCTCGACTACATAATGGACGAAATAAGCAAACTGTAAAAAGTGCCGTCGAAGCTCTGTTTCGGCGGCATTCTGTATTATGTGAAATGTCGAATGCACCGATAACAAAGCCGGAGCATCGAAAATAAGTGTCTCACAGGCAAAAACATCCGATAAGACCCTGCATTGACATTGACAAAAGAGCAAATTCAATTTAAACTATAAGCAGTCTAACCGTAAAGCAAAAATTACGGTATTATTGTATAAAACAGTAACGGAGTAATAAAAATGGAAAACAATCAGGAAAAGAAACAAACCGTACTCAGCTTAATACAACCGACGGGCACGCCGACCCTCGGCAATTATCTCGGCGCTTTGAAAAATTGGAAAAATATGTCCGACGGCTATGATTGCTTTTTCGGCGTTGCCGATTTGCACTCGATAACGGTAAGACCGAATCCCGCGGATCTTCGCAGAAGAACCACGGAGATGTACGCTCTTTTATTGGCACTCGGTCTTGACCCACACAAAAACACGGTGTTTGTTCAGAGCCACGTTCCCGCTCATGCACAGCTTGCGTGGATTCTTGACTGCTATACCCAATTCGGAGAGGCTTCAAGAATGACACAATTTAAGGACAAGAGCGAAAAACACCCCGACAATGTAAATGTCGGTCTTTTCGCATATCCCGTGCTTATGGCGGCGGATATACTCTTATATCAGACCGACTTTGTTCCGATAGGCATTGACCAAAAACAGCATCTTGAAATAACAAGAAATATTGCCGACAGATTTAACGGCCTTTACGGAAACACCTTTAAGCTTCCCGAACCGTTTATAGGTAAGAGCGGCGCCAAAATAATGTCGCTTCAGGAACCGAATAAAAAAATGAGCAAATCAGACACCAATCCAAAGGCGTTTATTTCCGTGCTTGACGACGACAATACAATTATGAAGAAAATCAAAAGCGCCGTCACCGACAGCGAAGCACGCGTATACAGAAAAGACGGCAAAGACGGCGTAAACAACCTTATGGGAATTTACTCTTGCTGCACCGGAAAAACAGATGAGGAAATAGAAAAGGAATTTGACGGCAAGGGCTACGGCGACTTTAAAAACGCAGTCGGTGAAGCCGTGTGCGACGAGCTTCGTCC
>USLP01000206.1 GCA_900555525.1 uncultured Eubacteriales bacterium | reverse complement strand
TTTTTATATTTTGAATTTGCGCGGATATGCGGAATGACCGCACGGTACGTTGCCACAGGTTCGTACAAATTATTGTTTATAAGAAGAAGGCGGGACCTTTTTCATTATATAATATCAAAGCAGTCCCCAAAAGCAAGCCGATACAAGAGTAGGCGTCATCTATCGGTATCTGAAAATCCTCCTGCATTCTGCGTATGCGGTATAAAACGGTGTTTCGATGGGTGTAAAGCATATCGCAGGTTTTTTTCAGCGAATGTCCGTTTACAAGATAATAATAAAGCGTTTCGCAATATTGCGTATTTTTTGATTTATCATGCTCGGCAAGCTCCAAAAGCTTGGAATCCACAAGTTCGCGGCGGTCTGCAAGATTTCTCAGCATAAGCGGTGTGCGAAGCTGTTTGACCGAATACACATTCATATCATTAAGTCCGCTTTCGAGCATCATTTCCAATGCCTCATGCGCAGTACGGTATAAGTTCGGAAGCTCAAACAAACTATTCATCGAATCGGATATAACCGCTTTTAACCCAAATTCTTTTGCAAGTTCGTTTAACACTCCTCTGTCCTGTTTTCCGTGCAAAAACAAAAATATATTCCCCTTATAAAGAAATTCATGCGCATTTGAAAACCGCATATGAATTTCTTCTTTCAAATGACGTTTTTCCGCATTATAATCAGAAAAATCAATAAGCGCAAAAGCTTTCGGGTTAAATTTTTCCAAATAAGTATTAATTATTTGAAGCCGAAAATAAGGTTCTGACGAAAATCCTCCGTCTATAAGACGCATCAAAATATCCTCTGCTGTTTCAAACGGTTTATCCTGACGCCCGGTTTCTATAAACAGCTGTTTCGCCAGCACAGTTTCCACCGTATGCCAAACTTCGGGCGGAATATCCTGCAAATTCCCGTCAATGTCAACGCATATAAGATATCCGAGCTTTACACCTATGCTGTTAAGCGGTGCAAACCGCCGCCGAAACGGGCTTTCCGTAAGATTTATATAATCCGCTTTTCCTGCGCACAGCATCGGACTTTCGCTTATCAGCGCACCCACTTCATATGTTATAATACCGCATTTTACAGCATCTTTAAAAAGCTTATCCGAAAAACCGAGCGGACAAAAATATGCCACAACATGAAATGTATCGTCAAGCACCATAAGCGGACAATCAAGCAAAATGCCCGTATACTCGGCAAGCTTATTCAAATCGTCCTGCTCAAAAAACTCATTTACCAGCGTGTTCACGTCAATTTTTTTCCAATTATCCATATTTTGCACCCCTTAATACATACATTTGTGCCGAAAGCACAATTATCCATAAAATTATTATACCACAATCATATTGATTTTTCAAGAGAAAAGTATATAATATAATCAGAAAATATAAAAGGACGTGATTCCGATGTACAGTGAATATCAAATAGGTTAAGCAAATATCCGCATGATAGAGGCTTGACCGTATCATAAGGTTTACATAAATTACAAAACAAATTGGAGGAATGACTTATGTTACCCAGCATTTTTGGTGAAAATATGTTTGATGATTTCTTTAGCAATGATTTCTTCGGAGAGCACAATCCGTTATACGGAAAACACGCAAGAAACTTGATGAAAACCGATATTAAAGAAAAAGATGACGGATATGAAATTGCCGTTGACTTACCGGGATTCAAAAAAGATGAAATCGGTCTTGATGTCAAGGACGGTTATCTTACAATAAGCGCCGAAAAAGGTCTTGACAAAAATGAAGAGGACAAAAAAGGTCGTATCATTCGTCAAGAGCGTTATGCAGGAGCTTGCACGAGAAGCTTTTATATCGGTGATGTTGAACCCGAAGATGTAAAAGCAAAATATCAGTCAGGTGTTTTGACCGTTGTTCTTCCGAAAAAGGATCAGAAAAAATTGCCGAAAGACAGTAAAATTGCTATCGAATAAGCAATTTAAAATGCCATCGCCGTCCGCAGAATTTTGCGGACGGCGATTTTTTTATATTTTTTTGCGCAGAGGCAGGGCTCTCAATGCCCGCCCGTAGGTTTGCAAGCATTTATTTTCTTTTTCCGAAAAGGCAGAAGATGAACGGACAGACCACAGATGGAACGGCATACCAAAAGGTGATTTTTTCGGCAGAGGTCAGATTTACCAATATATTCGTAACGGACGAATATAATTCGAGCGGCAAAAATGCGCACAAAAATGCCGTCATGCGGTATGTTCCGTTTTTCTGCGTTATATATTCCGCAAAAAGCACAGCCGTGTAATAAAACGCAGTAAGAAGCGCTGAAAAAAAGATTTCCTTTTTCGAATATTTTTTAATTCTGAAGCCTACTGAGAAAAATAAAATCACACTTAATGCGATATGAATCAAAAACGTCATATTTTCTCCCAAAAATGACCACTCATTCTGCGAACCTGCCAAAGAAAGCACGCAAATATAATCGGAAATTCTCAAAATAATTCCCGATATGATTGAATATCCGAAAATCGAAAAAAGACTTTTTACTTTAAACATAAGAACATATCACGGTACATTTTCCGTTTATTTTATAGCTAAGCCCCGACGGCACAAAAACGCTTTCGCCCGATTTTGCCGTAACGCTGACATTATTCGCCGTTATTTCACATTCGTTTTCCAAAACGGTTATATGATGAAAGCTGTCTTTTGCGGTAAGTTCGGCACACTCATCTACTTCGAGCAGTTTTGCCGAAAAATATTTACAGCCTCCCAAAAATGTCTCGCTGTACCCCGAAAAACGCTTAACCCCGTCCGAGCGTGAATTATCGGCAGGGATTTCAAACTTTTTGAGGTTTGCCGTTTCGGTTGCTTTTTCTATATGAAGTTCACGGGGATTTCCGAATTTATCACGTCTGTCATAATCATACACTCTGTAAGTTGTATTTGAATTTTGCTGTATTTCGCAGATTACAATTCCCTCGCCTATAGCGTGGAGCGTGCCTGCGGAAATAAAAAACGTATCTCCTTTTTTTACGGGTACACGGTTAAGCGCTTCGGTTATGGTATTATCCTCTATCTTCTTTTTAAATTCTTCCTTCGTCAAATCCTGATTCAGTCCGAAATATAAAAATGCGCCCTCCTTGCAGTCCGCAACATACCACATTTCCGTCTTGCCGTATTCACCCTCGTGCGAAAGCGCATAAGCGTCGTCGGGGTGAACCTGAACGGACAACGGCTTGTGTGCGTCTATAAGCTTAATAAGCATCGGAAATCTGTCAAATTTTTGAGCATTTTCGCCCATGGCGTTTGGATTTTCTTTCAAATATTCCGAAAGCTCCTCACCGTTTTCAAGCTTTGAATTTCCGTCTTTATGTACAGACAAAATCCACGCTTCCGCCACCTTTTCCATATCCGATTTTATATTAAATTTCTTTTTCAGTTCATCGCCGCCCCAAATGTAATCTTTAAGGGCTGGTATAAGCTTTATAGGTTTTAATTGTTCCATATGTATAAATGCTCCTTTTTATAAGTCTGACATTACCCCTTGATTTGTGCGGCAACAAGACTCTCGCCGCAGTATATTTCTCTCAATTTCGGTTTTTCTATTTTTCCTGTCGGATTTCTCGGAACGTCCGCAAATATAATCTTGTGGGGACGTTTATAACGGGGCAAATCCTTACAAAATTCGTTGATATCCTCTTCGTTGCATTTGTAATCTTCTTTAAGCTCGATAATTGCGGCGGCAATTTCTCCCAGACGGCTGTCGGGAAGACCGA
>USLP01000205.1 GCA_900555525.1 uncultured Eubacteriales bacterium | reverse complement strand
CGCTTGTTATGCACCCCACCGTTTTCGGACTGCGTAACATGGCAGCCGCACCTATTTATTCGATTTTCGTAGCAATCGGACTTATGAAAGTAAGAAAGCCTGGTGCTCTCACAATTATCGGACTTTTTTCGGGCGCACCGCTGATTTTCTTTTCGACGATTATGTTTTTTAACAATTTTGTTTCCGCAATCATAGCGGAATTAATTATGCTTTTGATTTTCAGAGGTTATCAAAAGAAAGTTTCCGTTTTCGTTACAACGGGAATATATATGCCGTTTTCACTGCCGATTTCGGTTCTGTTCAGTCTTTGGCTCAATGGGCAAAGTTACGCTCAGCTTACAGCAAATCCGAGAATTTCTGTTTTAACATCAATCGGCACAATTATATTGGCATTTTTGGGTGCGGCAATCGGAATGAAAATCGCCGCAGAACTTCAAAAGGCAGGTAAATTAAAACCGTACGGAGAAGATGATAATGCTTGAAACATTTGAGGCTAAAAAGCCTTTTTATCCGCTGATTTCATTTTCAGTTTCCGTAATAGTGTTGATATTCGGAATGCTTTTTTCCAACAATCTTTTGGCTTTTGCTTTTGCCACGGCAATTTTTGTGCTTTACTTAGCATTCGGTCTTTTTAAAAGCACATGGAAAATGACCGTTGCAATGGCGATTTGCGGACTTATTATAGGCGGTCTGTCATTTTTGACAAACAAAAGCTTGGACGCATTTTGGCAAACACTTTTAAGAATGATTCTCTTGGGATTGTGTGCCGTGCCGATGGTAAGCACATCACCCTGCGATCTAACACGCTGTCTTGCAAAGCTGAAATGCCCGAGAGTTATAACGCTCGGCATGCTTGTAACACTTAAATTTATTCCAGTTTTAGTGGGTGAAATAAAGCAGATCTGGGAGGCGATGAAGGTCAGAGGTGCAAATATGAATTGGTACCGACCGAGTTGCATTTACCGTGCGTTTATTATTCCGCTCGTTATGCGAATCATCGGAATATCGGATACTCTTTCCCTTTCGCTTGAAACAAGGGCATTTACACTTGATGACAGTACAAGCTCGGTATATAAAGTAATAAAAATAAAAGCAAGGGATTTCGTATTTCTTGCCTGTGTTATCGTGCTTTGCGCAGGTGGAGGTGTTATGATATGGGCATAGCGATAAGACTGAAAGAAGTTTCTTTTAAATATGACGGTGCTAAAGAAAATGTGCTTGAAAATATAAATCTCACCGTGGAATACGGCGAAACCGTGCTTTTGTCGGGCGTTTCCGGCGAGGGAAAAAGCACCCTGCTTTCGATAATAAACGGTGTTATTCCGTTCGTTAATTCGGGCGAATTTTCAGGCAGTGTGGAAATAGACGGCAAGGATGTTACAAAGCTAAAAATCAGCGAGCGTTCAAAGCTAATCGGCACTGTGCTTCAAAATGCGGACGAACAAATTATTTATGATTTAGTAAACGAAGAAATCGCTTTCGGCTGCGAAAATCTTAATATTGCGTCCGAAGAAATCGACAGACGCATTGAACGATTCACAACGCTTATGCAAATAGAAAAAAACGCAAAAACAAAAACACTTTCCGGTGGTCAAAAGCAACGCCTGATAACCGCTTCTACCCTTGCGATGGAGCAAAAAATCATTATTCTTGACGAACCGCTTGCAAATTTGGACACTCATACAGCACACATTTTGCTGAAAGCACTTCGTAATTTGGCAAACAGCGGATATGCCGTTTTAATAGTTGAGCACAGGCTTGATGTTGTGAAAAACTACATAGATAAAGTTATGCGAATCGAAAACAAACAGCTTTTTACAAGTACGGACATAAACGACTTGAACAGCGGAATAAAAACAATTCCTCATGCCGACGGCTCTTTGCCCGGCGAAGTGCTTATAAAAGGCGAAAAACTCTTTTTTGCCGCAGGTGACAGAAATATTATAGATGGACTTGATATAGAAATTCGGGCAGGCGAACGAATAGTTTTGCTCGGTGAAAACGGATGCGGAAAAACCACCCTTATGCGCATGCTTGCAAGACTGAATAAGCCGAATGACGGTGCGCTGAGCCAAACAATAACAAAAAGCAAAAAAGCAAACAGCAAATGGTTTTCAAAGGTGGGATATGTTTACCAAAATCCAACCTATCAGCTTTTTATGCCAACACTTTTAAGCGAGATTTCTTTTAAGGCAAAAAGCGAGGAAATGGCAAGGGATATGATAAATGCCTTTGGACTTTCGGGACTTGAGCAGAGGCATCCGCAATCACTTTCCGAAGGGCAAAAACGGCGTGCCTCCATTGCTGCCGTCTGTGCAAGCGAGCCGACTGTACTGTTTCTTGACGAGCCGACGGTGGGTCAGGATTACAAAAACCTTTGTAAAACGGTTGAAACCGTAAATAAAATAAACAAGAACCTTGGCACGGCAATTGTTACCGTAACACACGATAAACGATGTGCCGGTGCTCTTGCAGACAGAGTGCTGATTATGGAAAACGGTAAAATATCACGGCAAGGCGATTACCGCCTCGCAGATGAATTTTTGGATAAATAACTTAATTGAGGGAGAAAAGAAATGATTAAAACAAGACTTATAGAGCAAGTGCCTTCTTCAAAGAAGTACATTGCCCTAACAGTTCTTGCGCAGTGGTTGAAAACGGTTGCAAACATCGTTATGATTTTCATTCTTTCAAATCTACTTGCGCAAATTCTCGACGGTAAAGCGTTTGATTTTAAAGGACTTTTGCCTTATTTGGGCGCAATTGCGGCGGTTATGCTTGTGCGCTATCTTTGCGGATACGCAAGTTCTCAGACTGCGTTTTTCGCTTCAAGCGAAGTAAAAAAAGTGCTTAGACAAAAAATGTATAAAAAGCTTACACGAATGGGAGCATCTTACAGCGAAAAGGTATCAACATCAGAGGTGATTCAGGTTTTTGTTGAGGGTGTAGACCAGCTTGAACTTTATTTCGGCAAATATCTGCCGCAGTTTTTCTTTGCTATGCTTGCACCGATAACGCTTTTTGCCGTGCTTGTGTTCGTAAGCTGGAAAGCGTCGGTGGTGCTTCTTATTTGTGTACCCCTTATTCCGCTTTCTATTGTTGCAGTTCAAAAAATCGCAAAAAGACTTCTCAGCAAATATTGGGGAGTATACACAAACCTCGGCGATACTTTCCTTGAAAATATCCAAGGCTTAACAACACTCAAAGTTTATCAGGCGGATGAACGCAAGAATGTTGAGATGAATGAAAAAGCCGAAGAGTTCAGAAGAATTACTATGAAAGTTCTTACAATGCAACTCAATTCCGTAAGCGTTATGGATATTGTTGCATATGCAGGAAGTGCAGTAGGTGTAGTAATTGCAATCATTCAGGTAAAAAACGGCACAATCACTTTACCTCAGGCATTTTTAATCATTATGCTTGCGGCTGATTTCTTTTTACCGCTCAGGCTTCTCGGTTCATTTTTCCATGTGGCTATGAACGGTATGGCGGCAAGCGACAAACTCTTTAAGTTGCTTGATACAAAAGAGGACGAACACGGAATGGAGATTCCTGAAAATCTTGACGGGGATATCGAAATTAAAGACCTTTCCTTTTCTTATGACAACGAAAAAACCGTGCTTAACGATATTTCGGCAACCTTTAAAAAGCACGAACTTATAAGCATAGTAGGCGAATCGGGTTGCGGCAAAAGCACGCTTGCTTCCCTGCTTTGCGGAACAACTAAAGGCTACATCGGC
>USLP01000204.1 GCA_900555525.1 uncultured Eubacteriales bacterium | reverse complement strand
CAAGAGCAATTAACCTACGCTCATTTCCAATAAATTACACTCTTTTCGTAACTTCTCTATGCAAATATACGAAAAACTCCCGGATTTCCCGTTCGCTTCGGACTATTTTCCCAAAAAGCCGCAGTATTTAAATTTTTTTCGTTTATATTTGCATATACAATCCTGACAAATAAAGGGCATGATACTGACTTACTATTGCATTATCACGATGATAATCATCGCCTACCTGCTCGGCTCGATCCCCAGCGCCGTATGGATAGGCAAAAAATATTACGGCATCGACATCCGGGAACACGGCAGCAAAAACGCCGGTACGACCAACATGCTGCGGGTACTGGGACGCCGAGCAGCCCTGCCGGTCTTTCTGCTGGATTTCCTCAAGGGATTCGTCGCGGTCACATTGACCGAGATCCTCAAATACGACGCCTACATCAACGATATGTGGCTGATAAATATCAAGATCATCGCCGTATTCGCCGCCGTGCTTGCAAATGAAACAGGTGGTTACGGTTATGCGGATTTAGCAGCCATTGCCCGAAATGCTATACTGCAATGCAGAGATATGTATTTACGCCCCGAATATTACGCCGAAAAGGAAAATGCAGTCAGAGCCTTAATATCCGACTTGATAAATGCGGTTGAAATCGGAACAACGGACTACAAAACCGCCGAAAAACAAGCCTATACAAGAATATATCAAATGGCAGAGCCGACATTTAACCCCGACACCGACTGCGTGGGGGACTTCTGTTATTGGGATATTCCGCCGATAGACAGCGCATTGCTCACGCAAGCAAGGAAATTACTTAAAAATGCAAGGTCAAGAGCCGAGCAAATAACCGCAATACAATGAAATAATATAAACAAACGCAAAGCCGTTTCCGAATGTTCGGAGGCGGCTTTTGACTTGAAAAAAATTAAACGAAAAAAGGAGATTACAACACAATGAAATGCAGACTTACAAAATACGAAAAAGAAACTATAATCTTATTCAACGAAGCCGAGCCTACGGCAAATATTTATACCTACAACAAAGCATTGCAAAACAGGCTTGCAAAATTCAGCAGACAAAACCCGAAATGTGCAAGGCTTGTAACAGCCTACCCCTGTGGTGCGGTATCTTATGAGGTGGATAAAAAGCGGCTGTCAATACGCTTTACTTCCCCATACAGCGAGGAACGCAGAGCAAAGGCAAGAAATTACGCAATAAAGAATAACATAATTTCCAACATAGACAGTAGGCACAAAGAGAGCATATAACGGCGGTTTTGGGTGAAAACATCAAGTCAAGACTTGTGTGCGAGAGGTTAAAAATCTTGTTTTGATATAGGTAATGTATTTATATATTCCGAACAGTTTTATGTGTCAAGACTTAGTTAAAATTTATAAATTCATTAAAAGGTCTTGACAAACTATGTCTAATGTGGTAGACTATATATGTCGACAACAGTAGATAATATTGGAGGTATGCCTTATGAAACACATAAACATAGGTGAAGCGGAGCTTGAAATCATGAAGGTTGTATGGAAATCAGACGAGCCGATAGGTTCAACGGCAATCGGAAAAGCCGTTGAAGAAAAGGGCTGGAAACGCACAACGATTGCCACATTTCTTGCAAGGCTTGTTGAAAAGGGTGCATTGTCTGCCGAAAGACGGGGCAAGGCGTGGTATTACACACCGATTTTAACGGCAAAGGAATATAAAAAATCACAGGTAAAAAATCTTATTAAAAATCTGTTTGACGGCTCAGCCGAAAATTTGGTTGCCGCACTTTTTGAGGAGGAGCAGTTTTCGGAAAAGGATATACAAGAGCTGAAAGCGATTTTTGAGAAAAAGGAGGGATAAACTTGATTGGTGAATTATTTAAAGCTCTTTTAATCACATCACTTGCAGGCTCTGTCCTTGCGGTTGTTATCAGCCTGCTTCGCCCGATTACAAAAAAGCTTTTCGGGTATTCGTGGCATTATTACATATGGCTGTGCGTGCTTTTTGTAATGCTTATGCCGGTGCGGTTTAATGTTAATACAACGCCTGCGCCGAACATTGCAACGCAAACGGTACAGACACAGCAAACAGTTGTCAGCGAACAACCCGAAACAACCGAGAATATTGTGCAGACAGCCCCGATTCAAAAACCGCAGCTTTTGCAGAAAGCAACTGTTATATGGGATAGGATAATTTATAACCGAATGAATATTTTAGCGTATGTATGGCTTATCGGCGCAATAGCTTTAATGCTCTTAAATGTTGTACGCTATGTAAGGCTGAATATTAAAATACGCAAAAACGGTGAGGTTATATCCTGCCCCGAAACAAGGGAGTACACCGACAGAAGAATCAATGTTCGGATATGGGAAAATGTTGCGTCACCGTTTATAACAGGTATTTTCAGACCAACGCTGATTTTGCCGAAAACGGAGCTTTCGGAAGAACAGTTACATAACATACTTCGCCACGAAATGACACATTTTAAGCGACACGATATTTTATATAAATGGTTTGCCGAATTTGTAAAATGCGTGCATTGGTTTAACCCTATCTCGTGGTATGTTTCAAAGCAAATTGCATCCGAGTGCGAAATATCCTGTGATATGTCGGTTACAAAAAATATGACAGACAGCGAGGAAATGAGCTATGTGAGCACAATTCTTTCCCTGCTTCCGACCGGAAAATCCAAACAGCTTCCGCTTACCACACAAATGGCAAGCAGTAAAAAATTTTTGAAAAGGAGATTCATTATGATTAAAAATAAGAAAACAACAAGCAGATTTATGTCGGTATTATCCGCCGTTATTGCAGTTGTCATGCTTTCAACAACGGTTTTTGCAAGCGGCGTATTATCCGATTTGACGACTGATGATTACACGATTGAAATTTTGAATAACGGCGAAAAAATTGAACTCACGAATAAGCCTTTTATCGAAAACGGAGAGGTGTATGTTCCGCTTAGAGAAACGCTTGAAAAGCTTGGTTTTGACAAAAACAACAGTAATATTGTCTGGAAAGATGGGAAAGTAGGTCTTTCACTTGTCCAAACAAACGGAAACGCAGGAGCGTATTGCATCAAAATAGGTCATCATGGAGTTTGGTGCTCACAGGAATCAACCGTATTAGATGACACTGCATTAGATTATATCATAGATAATTCTCGTGGTTATATTGATGGGCCATACAGCGTTCCGCATATTTTGAAAAATTCATTTACATATATTTCGATTGAATATTTCGATTACATCGTATATCGTTTTTTAAATGTCCGTGATGAAAATAAAAAGCTGTACGAACTGACATATAGTGTTTATGACAAAAACGGAAATATTATTGAAATAAAAAGTAATCAGGCAACAATTATTAAAACAAGCCAATATGATAACAAAACACCCGAATATACAGTAGACCAATTCTTTTATTTATTTAGTAACGGTGATTTTGGGAATATGAAACGTTACTGCACTCAAAACTGCATAGATAATTTTTTCAGAGATAATAGCGTTTTCGGTATGAAAAAGGCAACACTTCAAAGCATAAGCAAGGATGCCGATGATTTAAGAAAAAGAGATTTTTTTATAGTCGGCGAATGGGCTGCGCTTGTAAACGTAACAATGACGCCTGCTGAAAACTCCGTTTTCGATCCAAATCAAACCGAAACATCGTTTTATCTGATATTAAAACAGCAGAACGGCAGATATTTAATTGATGAGTTTGCAACAGGACTTTAATTAAAAATTATATTTTATAGTTAACCCCACAAGGACAACCGAAAAAATCGGCT
>USLP01000203.1 GCA_900555525.1 uncultured Eubacteriales bacterium | reverse complement strand
CCGCCTCACTTCTCGATTTTTCAAGAGTGAGATTTTTTATATCCGTATCGTTGGCATTTTTTTCTTCCTCGTTTTTGGCAGACTGTTCGTTATTTTTATCCGTTTCCTCCGCTTTTTTATCATCGGTTGAAACATATCTCGCCTCTCCGTAATTAGTTTGTTCGTCATACGATTCGCTTCCTTCGGGCAAATCGAGATTAACGGCAACGTTATCTTTTGTGCCTACATAGTTTATTACGCCTGCCGTCGCCAAAAGCGCGGTACAAATTACCGCCGCCATATTATATTAATTGATATACTTTTTAGAATTGATTTTTTCAAAATATTTTCATATTCATTAACATCAATCTCTTCCTGTTCAATACCATCATTTTCTTTTTAAAATTGATTTTTTTCATTTTTGTACTTCCTTTCAAAATAATTTCTTTTTGATTCGGTGCAACGCAAAATTATTGCCTTGCATTAATTTTTGGACGTATGTATTACTTCCGTTTTATGAAGTTCGATACCGAGCGCACCATGGGCGGCACGATAAAGCTTATTTTCTGTTTCTTCGCTTTTCTCGCCCGAATAAAAAATTGACACCCCCTTTATACCCGGCATATACCTCTTTCGTTGCGCAATATTTTTATCTCCGTCAAATACGGGCTTTCTTTCGGTTTGCGATTCGTTCCCGCCGTTTCCGTCTTTACTGTTTTGATTTTTGAAAACTGTTTTTTCCTCCGTGAACGCTTCTAAAGAACCGCTGTCATTATACGATATAAGCACGGTTACACTTTTCACGCCGTCAATTTTTGAAAGTATTTTTTCAAGCCTTGTTTCTTCGTTTTCACGTACGGACATTATATCGGTTTCGGATTTTACATCTGATTTTTTCGTGCTTTTTCCCGTAAAAAGAGACGGTATCATAATAAGCAAAAGCCCTATAAGCAGTATAACAACCGCTGTATTTAACGGCTTTTTTTCTGTTTCTGCGCTTTCACCGTCTTTTTTTTGCAGTTTACTCTGTATTAACGATAATAATTTCATAATCCTTTGGCTTCATTCCTTTTATAATTTCTTCGGCTATATCTTTTTTTGCGTTTATATATGCCGTGATTTTATTTATACTGTAATCCTCGTTTATCTCCAATTCAATATTGGTTACCATGATTTTTTTATTTTCCAATTGTTTTTTTAGTTCCGCTTTTACACGATTTTCATATTCTTCTTTTATCGGATTTTGATATTCCTCTGCGGTATAATCGGGGAATTCGATATTAAAACTGTCAGCATACGGAACATTTTTAAGCTGTCCTATAATAAATCCCACAACAAGTATATTCACACTTACCGTAATATATTTCTTAAATTTATCACCTATAAGAAAATTTTTTAAAAATTCCGATAACGTTATAATAAAAACTATGCTTTTAATGCCTGAAATAATACTGTTCAAGACAATTTCACCCCATTAATATAAGTATTCCGATAAGCGTCATCACCGCCATAGCTCCCACTATACCGCCAAGTGTACACACTGTTTCCGATATTTCGGAATAAAATTTTTGAGATTTTTCGTCCGAGAGAAAACAGCAAAGTATTTCAAGAATTTTAAACATAAATGCGGTACACAAAATTTTTATTATAGGAAGCAGCAAAACGCTCAAAAGACCGAATATCCCGATTATGCCCAGCTGTGCTTTTATATGTCCCAAAGAACTTACAACAACTTCGGCGCTGTCCGAAAGTACGCTTCCCAAAACAGGCACAAGATTGCCGATTGTCATTTTTGCAGATTTAACGGCAAAATTGTCAGCTTTTCCCGAAGTTTTCATAAATACAGAAAGAATTGCTGTGAATATTCCGCAAAAAAACGGCAAAGAAATTTTCATTATATTCATAACCGTTTTTTTCAGCGATTCAAATATATCGTTCTCTATCATTGCGGTTGAAACCGATAAAATATAAACAATATACAAGCACGGAAAAAATATTTTATTTATAAGAAGTGAAAATATATTTGACGCGCCAAGTATTATAAATGCGCCTTTTGCGGCGCTTACCGGCATACCCGACATGGCGACGGCTCCGCACATACAGGGTATCGCTGTAAATACAAACGTTCCCAAAGCCTCGCAAACGTTTCTTGCCGTATCCAATATTGTTTCAACTACATTTGACGTTAATATAACGGCGCCGCATATGCACGACAGACTTATAATTTGGTCTATTCCCTTTTCGGTTTGTATGCAGTTTTTCAGAGAAAACAGAATCATTAAGACAATAAGAGACGGTAAATTTCGGGAAATATTTTTAAATTCTTTAAAAAACAAATCAGATGTATAATCCCATACTTCTCTGAAAAACGGTTTTCCCGAAACGGCGGATTCGGCATATGGAGCAAGTTCTCCGGAAAGCTCCGTCATGGTTTGAGTTTCGTTTTCGAGCTGTGCGTAAGCGCATATTGTAAGCAATACAAAAAATACTATTACAGAAATTATTTTTTTCATTATACCGCTCCCCAAATACTGTTCATTATTCTTATAATAAGAGGAAGCGTCATAGCAAAAATAGTTATTTTTGCTCCCAACTCCACTTTTTTTGCTATTCCCGTTTCTCCCGTGTCGGCTATAACCGAGCAAAAATATTCCGCTACAATTCCGACGGCGCATATTTTCAAAACCTCGGAAATAACCTCGGAATCTATATTTGAATTTAAAAAAAGCGTTTTTACATTCATAACAGCATAAGAAAGTGCGTCCGATACCAAAAAGAAAATTACAAGCCCTGCCGAAATAGAGATTATAAGTGAAAAAACGGGCGATTCCTTTTTCAAAATGAGTGCGCAGACCGTTCCCGTAATACCGATCAGAATAATTTTTTCCATTATTTCCATAGCTAAAAACCAAACACGCTTCGTATAGTGTCAAAAAGCGAAGCGATTTCATTCACAATAACGGCAAGCACCACAATAAGCCCTGCAAGCGTAACCATTGTCGCTTGTTCTTCCCTGCCCGATTTTGTAAGAAGCTGATTTAATATTGTTACAATTATACCTATTGCGGCAATTTTAAAAATTAGGTCAACGTTCATAAAAATCTCCATTTCTTGCCCTGCATCGGCACAAACAGTGATGAAAATCTCTTAAATCTTCATTCCGTTATATAAGAATTATCACCGTAACAGCGCTAACGGCAAATGCAAGCGCACCTGCGGTTTTACACTTTCCCTCCGATACTTTTCTTTGAATTTCTATTTGTTCCTCCAGCTGTTTTATTGTTATATCTCGGCGCATTTTAACCGTTTCCTTATCCGATACCGCCGCCGCAGTGAAAAATTCCGCAACAGCCCGTTTAGCGTTTTTGCCGATATCGTTTTTTCCGATTGCTCTAACGAGAGCTTCACGCTCTGAGATTCCTTTTTTGTCATTGCAGTTTACAAGAAAATTTTCGATTATTTTGTCTGCAAACGGCGAAATTTTATGTAAAAGCAACTCTGCGGAAATTTTAAACGGCATCTTAAGCTCAATAAAATTAACATAAAAAAGATTTATAAAAAGTGAAATATCTTCATATTTTTTTACATAGTTTTCGTCTTTTTCCACATAGTTTTCATAAAAAATTCGTGCCGCCAAAAATACGGCGCATATTCCCGCAAGCTTAATCATTTATATCACCTGCCGATAGTATTTTGCACGTTCGCTTTGTTTTATCAATAAATATGCAATACTCAAAAACTTTTTTTTGGAGCAGTCTCGGTATCGTTTTTTTAATATCGGAAACATTTTCTCCGTGAACGG
>USLP01000202.1 GCA_900555525.1 uncultured Eubacteriales bacterium | reverse complement strand
CGCCGAGCGAGGTTGCTTCTATAGACGTAAAAAATAAGCTTATGGCGGCGGATTCGAATATTGCTTCATATATGCTTTATTGCGGCGGCGAAGGCTTTTGGACGCTTGTTACGCAGGAGGATTTTACGAACGCTCCCAAGCTTGAAATAACATATGACGCTGAAAGTCTTCTTAATAATATAAACGGAGCGGACGGAGAGATAATCCCTGCAATAGCGTTTCCGCTTGACCTTAATATAGAAAAATACAACAAGCTTTCCGCAAACGGAAAAGCAATCGTAAAAGAAGCGCTTACAAACAAGAATTTCGCTTCACTCGAAGAAGTAAAAACAGCGTATAATAACGCATTTTCCTCTCTTACATACAGAGATTCGCAAAATACACTTAAAACGGTACACGGCGGATTTATCGGAAATATAGACGCCGATAACTATGATTTCAAACCGAGTGCAAAACCGACAGAGTCTGCATATGTATGGGAATTTGATATTTCGTCGCTTAAAGATAAAAAAGACTTTATTTCAAGCGTTGATGTTCATTTCTATAAACAAACCGCAAATGCCCCTGATGATATTAACATATTATTCGCTGACGTAAACGCTGATACTCACAGTGAACTTAAGGATATAAGCTATGCTTCGGAAATCATTTCCAAATACGTTGATTTTGCAGAAAAAACATATAATTTCAACAGCACAATGTGGAAGGATCATACGGTACAGGGTGTAACGGCTGACATAACGTCTATGATTACAGACGATTTGGAGGCAGGAAAGGATATATCTTTTCTATCGATTTTCAGAGATAGAAACAATATGACAGATGACCAAAACTGCAGATTATATTCATACTCACAGAGTCCGAATGACACATACCTTACGGTTACGTATGATAAAACAGCGATAATCTCTAAAATTAAGGATATGGAAACAACGGCAGAAATAGAAGCATATCTTTTGACATGGAAAGACGCTTTGGGAATATCAGATAAGACGGATAAATTCTCATATATGGCAGTTTGCCTGCACAAAAATGCAGATATAGACAGCGTTGCAAAATTTGACGCAATTGCGGAAAATCCCGAAGAAAAAGCGAAAGAAATAATCCTTTCAAAAGTAAACGGTATAACGGATTCCGACGGCTTTATTTCATGGATAAACGCATACGGCTCGGCTGTGGGCATAGATTCAAAGGCGTTTAACGCGCTTACCGATGCTTCAAAGGTAATTGTTGCAAATGCGATTATTGCAAATAAGCCTTATGATACGGCGGAGGCGTTGGAAAAGGTTTTAATGGAAAATATCGAGCTTATTTTGGGTTCAAAAAAGGTAGTTACAACTAAAAATATACTTCGTAACGGCAGCGGTCAATTCGCTTTGAAAGAAAGTGAGCTTACATCTTGGGGTGTAGGAGACGTATCAAATGCGTATATGGCATTTCCGATTGATTCCTCGCTTAAAGCCGACCCGAAATATATTGTTTCCGCTTTGGCAACCGTGAATTTTGTAAATGCAAGTCATTGTAACGGAAATTGGAATGTTAAATATTACGGTATTCCGTCGAATGCCGTATGGAACGAAGCGGATTATGCTTCTTACGGTGCGGAGAAAGAAGCGGAGCTTGACGCAGGCACGGATATAATCGGAGAAGCTTCAAAGGGCTATACATATAACACGACCGGCAAGGCAAGCATTACCGCCGACATTACAGACTATGTAAAAACGGCTGTCGCTTCAAACGACGCATATGTAAATTTAAGAGCGGATTTTGCAAAAGATGTTATAGAATACAGACGAGTATATTCCCGCCACAGCGAGGTCAGATATGCGCCTTATATAACGGTAAAATACGATATGAACGGCTTGACAGCTGATCTGAACGCAATAGAAAATGCAGATGCTCTTTATCTCTTTATTATGCAAAACGGAAATGCGTTAGGATTGGATACGGAGAAATATAATAAGCTTGAATCAAAAACTGCCGTAAATAATGCGCTCCTTAAAAAGAATTTTAAAAACGCAAACGAAATAAAAACGGCATTTTCAAACGCAATGAGCAAATCAAAGGCAACTGTTGATGCAAAAGCGCAGTATGCACTCGGAAGCAATAATTTATTCTGGGTTCACTCAGACAAAGATTCAAACACGTATTGTGATGTAACGGTTACGGCTCCCGAATATGATTCAAGCTATGTTCTTGGACTTGACGTTATTTTCAAGAGAGCGGGAACGGGAAGCGGCAACGGCTCCGTAACAGCGGCTATATACGAAAAGTCAGACAGCGCATATGCATATCTCGGTCAGAAATATCTTGAAAAGGTAGATTACGGCTATGCGTTTGACATTACGGATAAGCTTATGTCGGGAGGCACAATAACGCTCGGTTTGCAAAATGCAGGTTCGGGAGTTAATGTTATGGCATTCCCCGAAAACGGCATATATTTAAGAGTAAGCTATGACCTTGTTAAAATCATAAACGATGCGGCGAAAGCAGAAAATCCCGAAATTCTTCTTACAAAATATGCGGATGCGCTCGGTATAGCAAATTCCGATATTTCCGCCGTTGCGGCTGAAATCAAAGGAAAAAACTATACAAATGCCGTAAGCGTAAGCAATATGTTAAAGACTGTATCAAAGGGACTTTCGATAATTGCGGATAACCTTACAAACGAAGGACTTACGGGAACGGTTGACATTGAAAACGTTACGGGTGAAGATAAAGACGTAATTGTTCTTGTTGCTTGCTATGATGAAAACAACAGAATGATTGACTGCGCATATGCGGTAAACGAAGACGGAAAAATTTTGGCAGATTCAACGGAAACGTTATCGTATACGCTTTCCACAACCGAAAAGGCAACAGTATTCAGAAGCTTCGTTTGGAACGCAGTGAGCTCCATGAACCCTATGGCATACCATACCGAATACACGGTTCAGTAAAAATATCATCAAACGGGCGGGGCTCTGCTCCGCCTGTTTTCATATCTAAAAAAGGAGGCATATATGAAAAAGAAAATTTCGGCAATAATACTTGCGCTTGTGTTTATTCTTTCATCTGTCGGAAATGCGGCGGTTATAGATTCCGTTGTGTACGATAAAGAAAATAATACCGTAACGGTTACGGGAAGTTCAAAAGAAAGAGATGAAAATTTTGTTTCTGTTTATCTTATGAATAACGGAAAGCTGTATGAGCAAAGACTTGCGGCACAAAATCCGAGCGATGTATTTTCTCATATCGGAATGACATATCTTTCGGAAAAAGGCGAATATAAATATACCTTCGGCGTACCTGAAAATATAGACGGACTCAATCAGATTTATGTTGCGGTTTCGGAGGACGGCGAGGCGTCAGCCGCTCTTTCAAAGGTTTATCTTTATGTATCGCCTGTTGGGGACGATTCAAATTCGGGAACGGAAGAAAAAACGTTGCGGTCCTTGTATCTCCGCCCGGCATATATTTGCATGCTTCCGTATGAAGTCTGCGCGAATTCGGGCGTGCATCCGCATAGATTTTTTTCACACTCTCAAAATACTCCAATGTCTTCTCTTTCATATTCTCTTTTCTCTTTCATCCTTTGATTCACATTTTTATCACAAAATGTTTACCGAATAATCATTTGATTTGGCGTATCTTTATTACAATGCAATATTCGTGCCAATTCGACATTTTTTTCATTCGAGTGATTTCAACGCTCGTATGGATGCCGCAAAAAAATATAAACCGAAAACGACTTATTTTCATGTTTTTATAAGTCATTTTCGGTTCGTTTGCTTTCGTTTACAAATGATACTTTTTCTTTTT
>USLP01000201.1 GCA_900555525.1 uncultured Eubacteriales bacterium | reverse complement strand
GAACATATTATAATGAAAAAGGAATTCATATCCGATTTTGAGCTTTGCGGTTTGGCGGAAAAACCGCAGTATATCTGCGGAGTTGACGAAGCAGGCAGAGGACCTCTTTGCGGTCCCGTTGCGGCGGCGGCAGTTATCATGCCCGAGGGGCTTATAATAGACGGTGTTGACGATTCAAAAAAGCTTTCCGAGAAAAAGAGGGAAGAACTGTATGACATAATCGTGAAAAATGCCATATCCTACAGCGTTGTTTTTGAGGATGAAAAAACGATTGACGAAATAAATATTTTAAACGCAACCATGCTCGCAATGGAAAAAGCGATAAATTCGCTTAATCCGAAAGCGGATTTTGCGCTTATTGACGGAAACCGAAGCAAAGGGATAACCGTTCCGAACAGAACTGTCGTAAAGGGCGACAGCCTATCGCACAGCATAGCGTGCGCTTCAATTTTGGCAAAGGTTACACGGGACAGGCTGTTAATCGAATATGACGAAAAGTATCCGCTTTACGGCTTTAAAGCGCATAAGGGCTACGGCACAAAGGCGCACTATGAGGCGATAGAGAAATACGGCATTCTGCCGATTCACCGAAAAAGCTTTCTCAAAAAAATATTGAATGAGGACGGAAAATAGTGTGAATCATAATCAGTATATCGGGAAAATCGGCGAGCAGAAAGCGTCCGTTTATCTTAAAAATCACGGCTATGAAATATTGGAACGCAATTACCGCATAAGGGGCGGAGAAATCGACATAATAGCCAAAAAGGAAAAAACAGTCGTTTTTGCCGAGGTGAAAACAAGAACGCAGGAGGCATACGGTGCACCTGCGGAGGCAGTTAATTATTATAAGCGTGAAAACATACGCAAAACGGCACAGTATTACATAATGGAGAAAAATCTCGATTTGCCCTGCCGTTTCGATGTTTTGGAGGTTTATGTGAAAAAGAGCGTTTTCGGCTATACGGCAAAAATCAATCATATAGAAAATGCTTTTTAGAGGAAAATAAAATGAGCTTTAACGAAGATATAATAAAAATAGTTACGGAGAACGGCGGAGCATTCT
Source organism: uncultured Eubacteriales bacterium (assembly GCA_900555525.1). Lineage (GTDB taxonomy): Bacteria > Bacillota > Clostridia > UMGS1840 > UMGS1840 > UMGS1840. The sequence continues at coordinate 2,772 of USLP01000201.1, read as the reverse complement.
GCGGTTTTGCCGATTTTGAGTATTTCGGTCTTACAAGAGCTGTTTCGTACGGCGTCAAGCTTTCCGATTTTGTGCTTTCGCAGATTGAGGACGCACCGACTTATACATATTTCAGCCATTACCGTACGGCGAATGCACTTTTGGACAGGATTTCTATTCTTGTGGGAAATTATATAGAAAAAAACGGGTACCGCTATATGCCTATACCCGCTTCACAAACCGTGAACGGGCATGATTCGTACAGAGGCGAAATATCTCACAAAAAAGCGGCATATCTTGCAGGACTGGGGCATATCGGCAAAAATTCGCTTTTTATTCATGAAAATTACGGCTCGAAGGTGCGTTTGGGTACGGTTATCACGGATATGCCGCTGGAAACGGGGAAGCCGAAAACCGATAATATATGCAAAAACTGTACCGTTTGTTCGCAGGCTTGCCCTGCCTTTGCGATTTACGGAAAATGCTTTGACCCCGAAAATCCCGATGCGGATTTGCTCGACAGAAAAGCCTGTTCCGATTATATGAAAAAAGCGTTTGGGCATATCGGACGCGGCTCGGTCTGCGGTATCTGCATAAAAAACTGTCCGCATAACCGACTTTCGGGTAAAACGTTTAAAAACAAAGAATAACGGCGAATATGCTTAAAAATTAATTGTAATCCGATATAAACGGTTTTAATTGGGTTTGAAAATAGCTCCGTGCTGTGGTATACTCTCGTGAGTGTACATTTGTTTGTGAGGTGCGGACACGTGAACGAAAAACATGAACTTTACGTTATAGATGAAGAGGTTGTTCCCGAAGTTTTGAAAAAAGCCTACAATGCAAAAATGCTTTTGGAGCGCAATAAAGAAATAAGCGTAACCGAAGCGGTAAAGCGTGAGGGGATTTCGAGAAGCTCATTCTATAAATATAAGGATATGATAAAGCGGTATACTCCGCTTAACATGAATAAAATTATAACGGTTTTTATGGAACTTTCCGACGCGGCAGGCAGTCTGTCGGAGGTGCTTAACGTTATAGCAAGGCATGGCGCAAACGTCCTTACGATAAATCAGAATATTCCGATAAACGGAAAAGCAAGTATATCAATTTCAATAGATACAAAGAATATGAAAAGAAGCTTTGAAAGTCTGGAAAAAAAGCTTAAGTTGATTGAAAACGTAAGCAATTTCATGGCTTTCGGCAATGAGTAGAAAGGAAGTAGAAAAAATGGGTTATAAGGTTGCTGTAATGGGATACGGCGTTGTCGGAAGCGGAGTGTGCGAGGTTATACGAACGAATGCGAAGTCGCTCAGCGAAAAGCTGGGGCAAGATATATCGGTAAAATATGTTTTGGATATAAGAGAATTTCCTGAATCCGACCCCGAACATGATAAAATCACAGCGGATTTCGAGAAGATTTTGAACGACCCCGAAATAAGCGTTGTTGCAGAGGTTATGGGCGGCGCAACGTTTGCTTACGATTATACGAAAAAGCTTCTTATGGCAGGCAAAAGCGTCTGCACGTCAAATAAAGAGCTTGTGTCAAAGCACGGTACGGAGCTCTTAAAAATCGCAAAAGAAAAGAATGCGAACTATCTTTTTGAGGCGAGCGTCGGCGGCGGAATACCGATTATAAGACCGCTTTACAGCTGTTTGGCGGCGAATGAAATAACGAAAATAACAGGTATCTTAAACGGTACGACAAACTATATACTGACAAAAATGTTTAAAGAGGGCATGAACTTCGGCGATGTTCTGAAAGAGGCGCAGGAGAAAGGCTATGCCGAAAAAGACCCGACGGCGGACGTTGACGGAATAGACGCCTGCCGAAAAATTGCGATTTTGGGGTCGCTCGTTTTCGGTAAATACGTGGACGCTTCAAAAATAAAAACAGTCGGCATATCGGGAATAACGAAAGATGATGTTGCCTATGCCGAAAAGATGAACAGCGTTATAAAGCTTATCGGACAGGCGCAGAAGCTTGACGGCAGAGTTTATGTTTCGGTTGAACCGAGACTTGTAAAGAAGGGAACTCCGCTTTCGGGAATAGACGGCGTGTTTAACGGTATTATGGTAAACGGAAACGCTATCGGAGAGGTTGTTTTCTACGGTCCCGGCGCAGGAAAGCTTCCTACGGCAAGCGCAGTTGTTGCCGATATAATAGATTGTCTCAGGAACTTAGACAGACATCATGAATATACATGGAGTGAGGCTCCGAAAGATTTTGTATGCTCTCCCGAAGAAAATTTCGGACAGTATCTCGTTATAACATCACAGCCCGATGAAATTAAGGCGAAAATGAAAGTTGTGGATTCCGTAACGGTTAAAGACGGTGAAATCGGTCTTATAACCGATGTTATAAAGGAAAAAGTTTTTGCGGAATGTACGGGATTCTACAAAAAATATATAAAGCTGTGTTAAGTTAATTTGCTGAAAGGAATGATAAATAAATGGCTCTTATAGTGCAGAAATTCGGCGGAAGCTCCGTTGCGAATGCCGAAAAAATATTCAATGTCGCTTCACGTGTTGCTGACGCTTACGATGCGGGAAATTCCGTTGTTGTGGTTGTTTCGGCGCAGGGCGACACAACAGACGACCTTATAGAAAAGGCGGCTGAAATAAATACGAAACCCTCAAAGAGGGAAATGGACGTACTTTTGTCAACGGGCGAACAGATTTCCATTGCGCTTTTGGCAATGGCTCTGGAAAAAATGAAGTACCCCGTTGTATCGCTTACGGGTTGGCAGGTTATGATGAAAACCAACAGCACATACGGTAGCGCGCAGATAG
>USLP01000200.1 GCA_900555525.1 uncultured Eubacteriales bacterium | reverse complement strand
GACAGGCAGGGAGGCCGTTGAAAAATTGAAATCCGGTATTCCCGACATACTTCTTACAGACGTACTTATGCCCGACGGGGACGGAATTTGGCTTTTGGAACAGCTGGAAAGGCTGAAAAAGCCGACCGACAACATAACGATTGTTGCAATGCTCGACCACGAAATGGCAAAAATAGAAAAAATGCTTTGGGATATGGGAGCGGATTATCTTGTTATGAAACCTTTTTCGACACAAAATATTATAAACCAAATAAAAGTTTTATCATCCAATAAAACACTCGATATACTTTCGGACAATATTTTAAATTTAAATTCACAAAATATAATTCTCACCAACAAAAATATATCACTGTCAAAAGAAGACCCACAGCTTGAACAGTTGGTTACAAATATATTTCACGAGCTCGGTATGCCTGCACATATTAAAGGTTACGAATACCTGCGCTATGCAGTTTTAAGAGTTATCGAAAACAGAAATCTTCTTCACAGCGTAACAAAGGAGCTTTATCCTATGACCGCAAAAGCTTTCGGTTCAAAAGCAAGCAGGGTAGAGCGCGCTATACGTCATGCGATTGAGGTTGCATGGACGAGGGGAGACGCCGACAATATTTCAAAATTATTCGGATGCACTGTCTTATCCTCACGAGGCAAGCCTACAAATTCGGAATTTCTCGCTATGATTGCCGATAAAATTCTTTTAAAGCTTTCCGCATAATTTTAAAACCGCCGATTAATTTGTCGGCGGTTTTTATTTTTTTACAAATTCTCTTGACAAATTAAAAAAATTGTGTTAAAATATTTTACAGATAATTAGGAAAACGTTTTCACAAAAATAGGAGAGGGTATTGCATGGCGAATGTTACTATAAAAGATGTCGCACGTGAGGCGGAGGTTTCCGTTTCGACGGCGAGCAAGGCTTTGAGCGGAAAGGGAAGCTTAAAGCCCGATACGGTAAAAAGAATAAAAGATACGGCAAAAAGGCTTGGCTATATGCCCAATAAATTTGCCAGCGCACTTCCGAGAAAAAAGCTGAAAATAGGAGTTTTGATGGCGTGCAATCCTATAGAGGTCGCATATTACAACGAAAAGGGAATAAGAGACGGGTTCGCCATGGAAAGCGAATTCGGCGCGGAATATTTAATCGAAAAATATGACCTTTACACGAAAGAAAATTACAAAAATAAGCTTAAAAAGCTTGCGGAGGAATGCGACGGAATTATAGCGTTTGGCATAGAAGATGACGAAACGGCACAGCTAATCGGCAAAAAGCCCGCAATTGCTTTACACAGCGGAATACATAAAAAAAATATTTCAAACGTTTCGATAGACGCTTTTACAGTCGGACGCCTTGCGGCGCAGTTTCTCTCGATATGCGGCAGCAAAAAAACAGCGGTTATAGCAGGAGAAAAGGGAGCTTCTCTTCACACGGAAAATATAAACGGATTTTCGGCGGGTACAAAGGAATATAAAATGAGCATTGAAAAAATCTCTTACTGCAACAACAAAATTGAGACGGCATATGAAAAGACAATGAAAATTTTGAAAAAATATCCCGATGTAACGGGGATTTTCACGACTTCCTATGTAGCGCCCGGAATCTGCAACGCTTTAAAAGACATGAAAAAAGATAAAAAAGTGGCGGGGGGGGGGGGGGGGGGGTTGTGGGTCTTGACCTTTATAAAGAAACGAAGGAAGCTCTTAACGACGGCAGTCTTAACGCCGTTATATTCCAAAATCAAGCCTTAATGACAAAAACCGCAGTTACGGCAATTTTTGATATGATTTCGGGAAAGCCCGTAAAAAATCATCTGATACGTCCCGAGCTTGTTTTAAAAAGCAACCTCATGAATTATGAGGAATTGCTTACAGATAATTATAAATTCTAAATACTTGGTTTTGTGCCTTGCGGCACGGAAAGGAAGGGTTAAAAAATGGAAAAAAACATTACGAAATTTTCGTTTCTTTATGACGAAAAAGAATTTTCGGGTATTCCGAAAGAAGAAATCAAAACATCGGGAGAAAAAACAGTAAAAACGCTGATTTACAAAACTGACGACGGTTTGGAAATTGAACGCCGGGAGACGGAATTTGCAGGCTTTGACGCAGTTTATACGGAAACGGTATTTAAAAATAATACCGATTGTGAAAGTAAGCAAATAAGTAAAATCAACGATATAGACATTACAATAGATTCAAGTAAAATTCTTGAATCTCCCGTAGGTTATCTTCCTTTTGACACCGAACCCATGGTATGGTATAACAAAGGCTCTTTATGTCAGACAAACGATTTTGCCTTGGCTACCAATTGGATCAGAATAGGACGTGATTTGACTTACAAATGCGAAGGAGGCAGAAGCTCAAACGGTACGATGCCGTTTTTCACCTATACGCAGGAGAATGAAGGATATATTATAGCTCTCGGGTGGAGCGGTCAATGGAGGCTTATTTTTTCGCGCAACAAGGAAAACGTTTTCATAAAAGGCGGGATTGAATACTGCGACTTTTCGCTCGCACCGCACGAAAGCGTTCGTACCATGTCCGCAATAATTCTGCACTATACAGGCGATATGGAGGAAGGACAAAACGCAGTATGCCAATGTGGAGAAGCGATTGTCAACGCCAGTTTAATATGGACAGCGAAACCGCTCAAATGCAGACGCTCGGACTTTCACGCTGCATACCGTTTTCGGGATGCGGAATGGGAAGAACTGCGGGAGATACATATCATGCAAGAAGTAACTACGGTTCCTCTCTTACAAGCTGTTTCTGGGGATATGCTTCACAGGATTTCTCGGAATCCGAAACGGAAAAAATAGAGTGGGTCAGAAAAATTCACAACGAATATAAACGTGTTCGTCCGTACTATTCATGCGACTTTTACAGACTTATAGACGCTACCGTTTACGCTTTTGACGATTCCGATTATGAAAATCCCGACGCTTCCTCGTGGACTGCATATCAGTTTGACCGTCCCGAAGAAAACGACGGACTGCTCGGCTTTTTCAGGCGCAGAAATTCTCCGTTTGACCGCTGCGGCGTTACGCTTAAGGCGATAGACGAAAACGCAAAGTATTCGCTGGAGGATTTGGATAACGGGGAAAACGTTTTACTAAACGGTCTTGAGCTTAAGAATTTTACAGTTACAATACCCGAAAAACGCATGTCAAAGCTTTATATTTATAAAAAAATCGAGAAATAAAAAATGAATTATTTAATACTTGCGCTTTCTGTCGTTATAGGAACGCTGCGAAATATATTTACAAACCGATTTACGTCGAAAAATCCTATGAACAAGGCGCAGATAAACCTTTTTAACGCGCTTTTGTTTCTGACGGGAACAGTAGTATTTTTGCTGTTTGGGAATTTTACCGTTTCCGCATATACGGCAAAAATGTCCGTAATATTTGCGGTTATAACCTTGATGGGGCAGATTTTCTTTATGAAAGCGCTTGAATACGGCTCTATGTCTTTTACAACGCTTTTTACATCGTGCGCTATGATTATACCCGCAATTTTCGGAATAATTTTTTATAACGAACAGTTCCGACCGATGCAGGGGATAGGTCTTTTGCTGATTCTCGCTTCAATTGCGGCTATTTCGTTTGAAAAGGGAAGTAAAGAAATTAACAAAAAATGGATTTTTTACGTTTTCTTTTCATTTCTCACAAGCGGAATCGTAGGCATTTTGCAAAAAATTCATCAAAACTCTCCTTACAGAGAAGAGCGGGGCGGTTTTCTGCTTATTGCGTTTATTATAATGACTGCCGCTTCGGTTATAATGTTTATAAGTGAAAAAATGAAAACAAAAAAGCCCTTAACCTTCGGACAATCAAAAGCGG
>USLP01000199.1 GCA_900555525.1 uncultured Eubacteriales bacterium | reverse complement strand
TGAGAGTTTCTTATTATGAATATAAAAAATCTATACATTGGAAATTGTTTAAAGATTATGCTTTAAATAATTCAGATGTTTTTAATGAATTTCAGGAGGAATAATATGGCTAATCCAATAGTTACATTTACAATGGAAAACGGCGATGTGATGAAAGCTGAGCTTTATCCGGAAATCGCACCAAACACAGTAAACAACTTTATCAGCTTAATCAATCACAACTTCTATGACGGAGTATGCTTCCACCGTGTAATCAAGGGCTTCATGCTTCAGGGAGGAGATCCTGACGGAAACGGTACAGGCGGCCCGGGCTATGAAATCAAGGGCGAGTTCACACACAACGGCTTCAAAAATGACTTAAAGCACACAGAGGGCGTTCTTTCCATGGCAAGAGCAATGGATCCCAATTCCGCAGGGAGCCAGTTCTTTATTATGCACGATGACGCACCGCACCTTGACGGTGATTATGCGGCATTTGGACGTGTTATAAGCGGAATGGACGTTGTCGACAAGATTGCAAATTCTTAAAATGAAGTGCATTTTAAACAGAGATATTCCTTCATGTGTATCTGAATATTTCAAAAGTAAAAATTTCAAAATCATATACACGAATTTAAACGGGGCGGTTTCCGATTCTGTCGGTCTCCACCCCGATATTCAGTGTGCGGTTATAAAAAATAAATTTATAACCTCAAAAAAACATTACGAATATTACAAAAGCTTTATTGATAATATAACAGTTTCCGAAAAAGAGCTGTCATCACCCTACCCTTTCGACGTGCTTTTCAATTGCTTTATTTTGGGAGATACGGTTTACGGAAACGAAAAATATCTGGATAATTCCGTAAAAAAAATAATTTTTGAAAATAATTTAAAAATTTGCAATGTGAATCAAGGATATACGAATTGTTCGACGCTGAAAATAACGGATAACGCTGTAATAACCTCCGATGAAGGCATGAAAAAGGCGTTTTTGAAAAATAATATTGATGTACTTTTTACAGATAACAAAACAATAAAGTTAAAAGGACACAAAGACGGTTTTATCGGAGGTGCCGCCTGTCATATTAATAATGAAGTGATATTTTTCGGTGATATTACGGCACACCCCGATTTTATAAAAATTTCCGAATTTTTGAAAAAATATAACGTTAATTACAAAACGTTTTCATTTCCGCTTGAAGATTTCGGCAGCGCATTATTTTTGGAATAGACACAGCCGCAATAATTTTGACGGTAAAGATTATAGGTTTTTGAAAGCGCGCATGAGATTTTATAACCGTTTTTCTTTTTAAAATCAGAATACAGATAAGCCACACCGTATTCATCGGCTATTTCTTTTCCGATTTCGTTTAGCTTCTGCGCATTTTTATGCGGACTTATGGAAAGAGTGGTACAAAAATAATCGCAGTCATACTCCTTTGCAATTTTTGCGGTTTCACTTAAGCGCAGACGATAACAGCGGTAACAGCGTTCGCTGTCTTCAGGCATATTTTCCAGTCCTTTTGCAAACTCAAAAAATCTTTCCGGTTCATATTCCCCTCGTATAACCCTAACATTTTCAAAAAGCCCCATTTCTTTTATAAGACGTTTCTCCTCCGAAAAACGAAATTCAAATTCTTCTTTTGGCGAAATATTCGGGTTATAATAAAAAACGGTAATATCGAAAAAGGTATTAAGATATGAAAGAACATAACTCGAACAAGGCGCACAACAGGCATGAAGCATAAGCTTTGGCTTTTTTTGCGCATTTTTTATTTCTTTTAATGTATTTTCAAGTATTATACCGTAATTTTTCTTTTCCTGCATTTTATCACCTTTTTCTTTTTTAAAAAAAGCGCAGAGAGACTATTTCCCTCTGTGCTTTTCCTTGCGCTTTTGACGGCTTATTTCGTAAAGTCTGTCTTTTTCAGCGGCGCATTTTTTTCGGGAAATTGATTTTTTTTAATTATTCCATATTATTAACGGCAGAAACAAGTGCGGAAATGGATGCTGCAATAATATCGGTATGAATACCAACACCCCAAGCTGTCTTTCCGTCTCCAAAGTCAATGCCGACATAAGCCGCCGCCTTTGAATGAGAGCCTCTTTCCAAAGCGTGTTCCTTATAAGTGCTTATCGAATACTTAAAGCCGTTGATGCTCTTTATAATATTGCTTACGGCATTCAAGCGTCCGTTACCGCTTGCTTCATAGGTCTTTTCTTCGCCGTTATATATAACTCTTGCCACAGCCTCGATACTTCCGTCTTTATTTTGTTTGAAATGACATTCGGGAATATCAAGCTTTGCAACTTTGTTGACATAATGTTCTTTAAATATGTTATAAACTTCATCTGGTTTAAGTTCTTTATGCGCTTTGTCGGAAACGTCCTTTACCATATAGCCAAACTGTTCTCTCATCTTCGGCGGCAAATCCAAACCGAATTTCTGTTCGAGCAAATATCCGATACCGCCCTTTCCCGACTGCGAATTTATTCTTATAACGTCGCCGTCGTACTGTCTTCCGACATGAAGCGGATTTACGGGCAAATACGGAACAGTCCAATATTCGTCGTGTCCGTCCGCACGATATTTCATGCCTTTTGCAATTGCGTCCTGATGCGAGCCTGAGAATGCCGTAAATACAAGTTCACCGCTGTACGGCTGACGCTCATATACGTGCATACGTGTCATTCTTTCGTAAAGCTCTACCGTTTCGGGTAAATTTGAAAAGTCGAGTTTCGGGTCAACGCCGTGCGAATACATATTCATTGCAAGCGTTACAATATCAACATTACCGGTGCGTTCTCCGTTTCCGAAAAGTGTTCCTTCTATTCTGTCGCCGCCCGCCAAAAGTCCGAGCTCGCTGTCGGCAACGGCACAGCCTCTGTCATTATGCGGATGAAGTGAAACAATAACATTTTCACGATATTTCAAATTATCGGACATATATTCAACCTGTGTGGCATAAACGTGCGACATAGACATTGCAACGGTTACGGGCAGATTGATAATAACCTTATCGTCTTTTGAAGGCTGCCATATATCCAAAACGGCATTGCAGACTTCAAGCGCATATTCGGGTTCCGTACCCGTGAAGCTTTCGGGGGAATATTCAAATCTGAAATTGCCCTTTGTTTTTTCTCTGTATTCTTTGCAAAGCCTTGCACCGAAAACGGCTATATCCTTGATTTCATCTTTAGATTTTTTGAAAACCTGTTCACGCTGTGCAACACTCGTGGAATTATAAAGATGAACTATAGCCGATTTACAGCCTTCAAGCGCTTCAAAGGTTTTCTTTATGATATGCTCTCTCGATTGAGTAAGCACCTGAATGGTAACATCATCGGGAATAAGATTTTTTTCAATCAATGCTCTTGTAAATTCGTATTCCGTTTCGCTTGCCGCAGGGAAGCCTATTTCTATTTCTTTAAAACCAATTTTTACAAGATAGGAAAAAAATTCGAGCTTTTCTTCCAAATTCATTGGAATAATGAGCGACTGGTTGCCGTCTCTCAAATCAACACTGCACCAAATCGGCGGTTTTTCGATATATTCCTTTTCTCCCCATCTGTAAGTCTTTTTAGGCGGCATAAAATAGCCTCTTTTGTAGTTCTCTACGTTTTTCATAATTAATGTATCCTTTCTTTTTTTTGCAAAATAATACAGAAAATCACGAAATAAAAAAATCCCGTCTCAATGTCTTAAACAAAGAGACGGGGAAATTCCTCGCGGTACCACTCTTTTTGACGCAAAAAATTGCGCCCGCTTATCTGCATCATAGGCTAAAGCCTAAAATACGTATCTCTGTAACGGGAGAACCCGGTCAAGCTTACTGAAATTTCAGCCGACTGCTCAAGGGTGAGTTATGACCAAGGCTTAATA
>USLP01000198.1 GCA_900555525.1 uncultured Eubacteriales bacterium | reverse complement strand
CTGACGAACGATAGCTTTAAGTGTTTCCAAACCGAAATAATCGTCTATATCTCTTTTGTTGATTGTGATTTTACCGTTACCGGGAACGAGTCTTACTCTTGCAACAGAGCTTTTTCTTCTTCCTGTGCCGAGATAAACTTCAATATTTTTAGCCATTGTTCTTTACCTCCTTAACCGTTATATACTTCAGGCTTCTGTGCGGCATTTTCATGCTCTGCGCCTTTGTATATTCTTACTTTTGTAATCTGCTTTCTTCCCAAGGAATTATGGGGAAGCATACCCTTTATTGCAAGAAGCATAGCTTTTTCGGGGTTTTCAGCCATGAGCTTTTCATAAGAAACGGCTTTAAGTCCGCCGATGTAGCCTGTGTGTCTGTAATAAATTTTGTTTTTAAGCTTGTTACCCGTCAAAACAGCTTTTTCAGCGTTTATTATGATAACGTGATCTCCCAAGTCAACGTTGGGTGTAAATTCGGGACGGTGTTTACCTCTCAAAACAGTTGCGGCTTTTGCAGCTGTTCTTCCCAAGGGAACGTCGGCAGCGTCTATAATGTACCATTTTGCTTCCGTTTTTCCCGGTTTTGCAAGATAAGTATCTCTCATCATTTGCGATTTCCTCCATTTATATAGTTATTTTTAACATTTTTCGGCGCTTTTTTCAAGCACTCAAATATTATATAGCAAAACGCTTGATTTGTCAAGCGTTTTTTGCAAATTTTTTTATTTAAAAATGATTTACTCGTTTTTTCTCTTGTTTTCTCGATTATTCTTCGTTTTTTAGATATGCTTTTTTCGCAAAAATAGAGGAATCATATGCCAAAGACAAAAACGCATTCGGAGTTGTGCGTACAATTTCGCAGTCTCCCAAGCCTTTCGGGAGAATTACGTTCAGCTCGTCTCCGTCCATTTTTTTATCGTTTGATATTGCCTTCAAACATTCTTTCGGGTCGTACGGCACGCTGACGGGGAGGTTATTTGCAAGGATTATTTCCTTAAGCTTATCCGCGTCGGAGGGCTTTGAATATTTCAGCTTTTCGGATATTTCCATGGCGCATATCATGCCCAAGGCGACAGCTTCACCGTGGATATATTCGCTGTATCCGCCGGCTTTTTCTATTGCATGACCTACCGTATGACCGTAATTCAAAATCATTCTTTCTCCCTTGTCAAACTCGTCCTTTTCCACTATATCGCATTTTATTTTTACGCATCTTTCTATGATTTTTTCGATATGCTTTTTAGATGTTTTGAAATCCTTCATATAATCAAGCAGCTTTCTGTCCCGTATAACGGCATATTTTATCGCCTCGGAAAGCCCTGCCGAATATTCCCTGTCGGGAAGCGAAGAAAGCGTTTCGGGGTCGATTAAAACAGCGTCGGGCTGATAAAACGTTCCGACAAGGTTTTTCCCTTCGGGGAGATTTACAGCTGTTTTTCCGCCTACGGACGAATCGATTTGCGAAAGCAGTGTTGTGGGGATTTGTATAAGCTTAAGCCCTCTTAAATATGTAGAAGCCAAAAAGCCCGTAACATCGCCGACTACTCCGCCGCCCAGGGCTATTATAAGGTCGGAGCGTGTGATTGAAGCCCTTATACATTCCTTATAAAGAGAAGTTAAGCATTCTATCGACTTCGAAGCCTCGCCTGCTTCGATTACGGCATGGCTTACGTGCAGCTCCCGCTTTTCCAAAGAATTTTTGAGCTTTTCAAAATAAAGAGGCTCAACATTGCTGTCCGTTACGACAAAAACCTTTTTCGGATTCAGACGCTTCGCATAACCGCCTGCCGAGTTTAAAATTCCTTTTTCGATATATATTGCATATTCGCCTTTTTTTGATTCAAGTTTAATTTCCAACGTTATTCACCCGTCCTTTTTTTTATATATTATCATAAATTATTTTTTTTGTCAAGAAATTATTGACAAAACGGGAAAATACCGTTACAATAATTTAAAGGTGATAAATTATGTTTGTTATTCCCGATTATGTCAAAATCGTACTCGATAAACTTAACAATGCAGGCTATGGCGCATACCTTGCGGGCGGTTCGGTGAGAGATTATCTTATGGGCAAAACTCCGTCCGATTATGATATTGCATCGTCCGCCTTTCCCGAAGAAACAAAGGCTGTGTTCCGCGGTTTTCCCGTTATAGAAACGGGTATTAAGCACGGAACGGTAACGGTGGTGTCAAACGGCAAAAATATTGAAATTACCACATTCCGCATTGACGGAGATTATGCGGACGGCAGACACCCGAAAAGCGTTATGTTTTCACGGGAATTATCCGAGGATTTGAAAAGACGGGATTTTACGGTCAATGCTATGGCATACAGCCCGAAAAGCGGAATTGTTGACCTTTTCGGCGGTAAAGAGGATATAAAAAATAAGGTTATACGGTGTGTCGGAGAAGCGGACAGACGTTTTTCGGAGGACGCACTCCGCATACTTCGGGGACTGCGGTTTTCTTCGGTTTTGGGTTTCTCTATTGCACCGTCTACCGCAAAAAGTATTCATAAAAACAAAAATCTTCTTGAAAAAATTTCCAAAGAACGCATATTTTCGGAGCTGAAAAAGCTTCTTTGCGGCAATCGTGCCGGTGAGGTTTTACAAGAATTTTCCGATGTTGCGGAAGAGATAATACCGCAGTTTTGCGAAATAAACGAAGAAAAGTATGCTTTTATTTGCGGCAAGCTTAAAAACTGCGGAAATGACGTTAAAGTACGCCTTTCGTTTTTTTTAAGCGGTTTTGACGAGAAAATAGCTTCAGATATTCTTCATACTTTAAAGGCGGACAACAAAACGATAAGCTTTGTAAAAAATACGATAGAGGCGCTTTCAAAGCCGCTTCGGACAAAGCCCGAAATAAAGCGTTTTTTGCGAAAAAATTCATACGAAATACTTTCGGCGGTTATAAAAATCGGGAATTTGACCGAAAATAATTCAATGGACGAAACGAAGCGTCTGGCGGACGAAATCATAAAAAACGGCGAATGTTATCTCTTAAGTCAGCTTGCCTTAAACGGCAGTGATATAATTTCAATGGGATATACGGGAAGCGATACGGGCAAAATACTGGAAATGCTTTTTGAGGCTGTTATAACCGAAAGGCTCGAAAACAAACGTGAAATTTTGCAAAAATATATAAAAAAAGCTTGAAAATCGTAAAAAAAGATATTGACAAATTCTTCATATAGTAATATAATAGTATTATATATAATTGTGCGTATAAATAAAAAAGGTGGTAAAAGATATGTTTGTATGGCGTCAGGATATAGGTGTCGATTTGGGAACCGCAACGGTTCTTATATATATAAAGGGCAAGGGAATAGTGTTGAAAGAGCCCTCGGTTGCCGCTGTCGATAAAATGACAGGCAGGCTTTTTGCCGTTGGCTATGAAGCACAGAGAATGATAGGCAGAACTCCCGGAAATATCGTTGCGGTTCGTCCGCTTCGCGACGGAGTTATTTCCGATTATGACGTAACGGAAAAAATGCTTAAAAGCTTTCTCTCCAAAGTCAGCATTTCAAGGCTTTTTAAGCCTAATATAATGGTCTGTGTTCCGTCGGGAGTTACGGACGTTGAGGAAAGAGCGGTAAAAGACGCGGCTGTTCAGGCAGGCGCAAAGCGTTCGTATATCATTGAAGAGCCTATTGCGGCGGCTATCGGCGCAGGCATTGATATTTCACAGCCTAACGGCTCAATGATTGTCGATATAGGCGGCGGTACAACGGATATTGCCGTTATATCCTTGGGCGGCGTTGTTGTTTCAACCTCGATAAAGGTCGCGGGTGATAAGTTTGACGATGCCGTAGTTAAATTTATACGCAAAAAGCATAACGTTTTAATCGGCGAAAGAACAGCCGAGCAGATAAAACAGGAG
>USLP01000197.1 GCA_900555525.1 uncultured Eubacteriales bacterium | reverse complement strand
GGCATAACCGCACAAAATATTCGGCGCAAAAATTACTAAAAACATTAAAAAAAAACGCCCAAATTCTTTTACAAAACAACATCAGTATTTCCCCCGTAAAACTTATATTTATTAAATATATTTTATAATATTTGAGCCTTTTCTTTAATGACTTTATACATTATTTTTTGACCGCAAAAAAAGACCGAGATTTCAAAAAACCTCGGTCTTTTCCGTTAAAATTTTTTATTATACCAATTTTATATATTCATCAAGCTGAGTTTCTTCTTCTGAATTCTCTCAAAGTTCATACCGCTTTCCCTCCGATAAGAATTTTAATTATATCTTATTAATTAAAATATCTCTTCAAAAGGCCTTCAAATGCTTTTCCGTGTCGCGCTTCGTCCTTTGCCATTTCGTGAACCGTGTCGTGGATAGCGTCATAGCCGAGTTCTTTTGCACGTTTGGCAATATCTACTTTGCCCTGCGTTGCGCCGTATTCGGCATTTACTCTTTTTTGCAGGTTTGTTTTTGTGTCGGCGTCAACCACTTCGCCCAAAAGTTCTGCAAATTTTGCGGCGTGTTCAGCTTCTTCGTAAGCAATTCTCTTATAAGCCTCCGCAACTTCGGGATAGCCCTCTCTGTCAGCAACTCTCGACATTGCAAGATACATTCCGACTTCCGTACATTCGCCCGTGAAGTTTGCTCTTAAACCTTCCAAAACTTCAGCGTCAACGTCTTTTGCAACGCCTACTCTGTGTTCATCAGCCCAAGCGAGTTCTTCTGCCATGGGAACAAATTTGTCCGCTTTAGCCTTACATTGAGGACATTCGTCCGGGATTCCGTTTTCCGATACATAACCGCATACTGTGCATTGATATTTCATAATAAATTCCTCCAAAAAATTAAATTTTTTATTTTTTCCTTTTTTCACATTCTTTGCATATACCGTAAAAATATACACTGCATGATGTAACCGTTCCGACATCTGTATCGGGTTTAATCGAATCCGTACAGTATACGTCCAAAATTTTTCCGCAAGAATTGCATATAAAATGATGATGAAAGGACGTATCCGCATCGAAATGGTCGGACTTCGTTTCCGCCGAAAGCCGAAGTATTATTCCGTCGTCTGCCATCTGCGACAGATTTCTGTAAACCGTACTTAAGCTTATGTTGGGATTATCACGCTTTATTGTGTTATACACTTTTTCGGCATCGGGATGAGATTTTGTGCTTCTTAAGTATTCTAAAATAGCGGTTTTTTGTTTTGTAAGCCGTCGTTTTATATTACCGTCAGCCATGTGTCTCCCTCCCTTATTAAGAATGATTACTGATAGTATACACCATAATTTCAAATTTGTCAATAGTTTTTACAAAAAAAATTAAAAAAAATTTAAAAAAAATTCAAAATACAAAAATAGAGACTGTCTCAGCGTTATCGAAACAGTCCCTAAATATTACTTAACTCTTCTATTTTGCACTTACCTCCCATTCCAAGGCAACACGCCTTATAATACAGATATATTCACCTTCTTTATATTTATTATATCTATACCTTTGATATAAAACCCTCATGCACTGCGCCCGCAAGCTCAAACGAGCGAAACTTTAATCGTATCTGCATTTTATACCATGGAGGTTTGGGAAAACTCAATCAGCCCGCACTCTGCAAAACGGAATTTACGGCTCTTGTATAAAGGCTCCATTCTTCTTTTTTTCTGTCAAGAAGCGCCTTTCCTTTCTTTGTTATTTTATAATATTTCCGTCTCTTACCGTTATCGGAGTCCTGCCAATATGAATCGACAGCGTCCGCTTCTTCAAGTCCGTGAAGCATGGGGTACAGCGTCCCCTCTTTCATCTCGAAAATATTTTCAGACTTTTTTTTTAATTTTGAGGTTATACTGTAACCGTACATATCCTCTTTTTCCAGAAGCGATAAAATCAATATCGCTGTGCTCCCTTTCATGAGCTCTTTATCAATTACCAACGGACTCACATCCTTTCAAGTTTTCAAATTTAATCAGCATACGTCTAATCATGATGATCGCCGTCCTTTCGTTAGGTTTTACGCAGGTACCCTCCTTTTTCACTTCCCGACGTTTGTCTTACCGAAACGCTCTGCCCGGAAACGCTTAATTATCCCTCCGAACATCGTCCCCGACACGACACCGTCAAAACCGTATTCTCCATATCAAGCGCTGCTCGATACACGGTTTTTCGGATACCTCGTAAATCTTCTTACATAGGTCTTCTATGTATCTATAATATAGCATACTTTTTCTTATTTGTCAATAGTTTTTTGAAAAAAAATTAAATTTTTTTCAAAATTTTTTTAAAAACCTATAATTTACTTGACAAACCGCATTTTAAATGATATAATACCCCTGTAAATTGCATTTAATTGCATATTATTGTATTTTGTTGAAAGAAGGAATAATAAATGAAAATTCTGATGATTTTAAGCGACGGAACACGACCCGACAGCCTTGAAAATCTTGATTTTACCGAAAATCTCAAAAAAGAAAGTACATACTGCATGAATGCGCAGACGGTTATACCTTCCGTTACACTCCCCTGTCATATGTCGCTTTTTCACAGTGTAGACCCCGACCGTCACGGAACAACAACAAATATTTTTACTCCGCAGGTTCGACCCGTTCCGGGACTTTTCGAGCAATTAAACGCAGCGGGCAAAAAATGCGCCATGTTTTATAATTGGGAGGAGCTGCGGGACATTTCCCGCCCCGGATCTCTTTCAAGAATCGAATTTGTTTCGCAATATACCTACGGACTGCAAAAATCAACCGAAGAATTATACAAAAGAGCGAAATCCATACTTTTGAACGAGGATATGGATTTCACGTTTTTATATTCGGGCTTTGCAGACGAAACGGGCCATGAATACGGGTGGATGAGCAAAGAATATATACAAGCGGTGCGGCATATATGCAATTATACCGATGACCTTATAAACGCGCTGGAAAACGAATACACAATCATTTTCACAGCCGATCACGGCGGACACGCAAGAATACACGGCACGGATATGAAAGAGGACATGACAATACCGCTGTTTTTCAGAGGTGAAGGCTTCAGAAAAGGCGTATGCTTAAAAACAGCCGGTATTAAAGACATAGCGCCGACAGTTGCCAAGCTTTTGGGTGCGGAAATTCCAAAGGAATGGGAAGGCAAGCCAATAAACGAGTTATAAAAAAGAAAAAATCTCATATAATTAAAATAAATATCAAAAAAGCTGTTGACATTTCGGACAAAAAATGTTACTATTATTAGTAACAGAATTTTGATTAAAAAGGAGACGTCTTAGTTGGATAAGGAATTTGAAAACATAAACGAAAATGAAGAAAATACTCCCAAAGTAACGGAGATAACGGAATTTTCCGAAACTACGGAATCAGAAAACCAAAAAGAAGAACTGTTTACGGAATCGCCCGAAATCGAAGCGGACACCGCCGATGAAACACCAAAAAAAGAAAGCTGGAAAAAGGAATTGCTCGATTGGATTCAATCATTGGGAATTGCCGTTATAGCGGCGCTCATTCTTGTAAACTTCGTATTTTCATTTGTAAGAGTTGAGGGTCAGTCGATGGAACCCACGCTGCAAACGCACAACTATCTTTTCGTATTTCGTCTCGCATATACGCCGAAAAACGGTGATGTGGTTGTGTTTAAACCTGTAGGAAACCCCAAAAAGTATTACATAAAACGTGTAATAGCTACGGAGGGACAGGAGGTAAACATCGAGGACGGCAGAGTTTATGTTGACGGCGAATTGCTCAGCGAGGATTACACGCAGGGACGCACATACAATGTATATAATGCGGAATTTCCGCAGACTGTTCCCGAAGGCTCGGTATTCGTACTCGGCGACAACAGAGAAA
>USLP01000196.1 GCA_900555525.1 uncultured Eubacteriales bacterium | reverse complement strand
CTGCCATAACCTCCGTACTGTGTACAGGGAATTTCCATGCCGCCAGTGCGGAAATTGCAAGCGTTATAATTATACCTCTCATTCCCTCGGAAAGAGCGGATATATACGGAATATAATTAAAAGCAAGGCTTACCGCAAAGCATAGCAAAACGGCTCCGCATACGGCTTTATTTTTCTTTGACGGCGGAATTATCACAGCCAAAAACATTCCGAAAAGCGCAACGCTTAATGCACTCAACAAGAAATCGGGGAGTATATTCCCCGCCGCCGCTCCGAGCGCCGTGCCGATTGCCCATGCAGGTGCGGCAACGCTGACTGCGCCGTACGTATACCACGGATTTAAACAGCCCTCCTGCGCCATAGAAATCCCGAAAAACTCATCGGTCAAAAAGAAACTCATAAAAAGCCTGTGGCGCATGGGCATTTTCGCACTTATGCGCTGGCTCATCGCACAGCTCATAAGAAAATAACGCAGATTTACGATAAGCGTTATAAATGCCGTTTCGATAAGCGGTGCGGAATTTGCTATAGACGTAAAGCCTGCATATTCGCCTGCCGACGCATTGCACAAAAGGCTTGCCAAAAAGCTCTGAAACACCGTAAGCCCCGAATTTTTCGCCGCTATTCCAAGCGAAAAAGAAACGGCGAGATACCCAAGAGCAATAGGCACACCGTCTCTCATTCCGCGGCAAAATATCGTTTTATTATTTGAATTTTCCACTCTCATATATTTTCCACCCGAAAATATTATAACACAGCTTTTTCGGATAGTCAACACAGATTTTCAAATAATATGAATTTTCCACAAAAACATTGACAAAACAAAGAATTTATGGTATATTATTACCGCAATACCAATTTGCAGATTGCGTTTGGTAAAAACGCAGGCTTTGTTTTCTATACTTGTAAAAGTTGGTTTATAAAAAGTGTTGCAGCTTTTCAAAGCCATGCGTTTTTCGGTGTGTGGCTTTGCCGCACACTTTTTTAATTTGTACGGAAAAATTTTTTAAAAAAAGTGTGCGAAACATATTTGTTTGTCGCCAAACAATCTTAAGAAAACTGCGGGACATTTTTTGTTTCCGCAGTTTTCGCATTTTAATTCGGATATTCTGTGCTTTTGATGTTTTTCACAACGTCCAAATACCGTCTTGCTTCCGCTTGTGCGCTCTTCAAATCAAGATTTTTGTAGTTTCCGCATTCTTTTCTGCTTGCGCCGAAAACCTCTCCCGTGTGATTGATTATTTTTGTAAGCACACTCATTGTCTCTGCGATAACCGCACTGTTGTCCGCATTTCTCACAAGAAGATAAAAGCCCGTCTGACAGCCCATAGGTCCGAAATATATTATGTCTTTTTTGAGGCTTGAATTTCTTATATATGTTGCAAAAAGATGTTCAAACGTGTGCATTGTTATATTATCCATATAATCGCCCATATTCGGCTTGCGTGTACGCATATCATAAGTAGTTATATCTCCGTCAATCCTTGAAACATATATTCCGGGTACGATTTTATCGTGGTCAACGGTAAAGCTTGTTATTTTATTCATCTTATCAGTCCTTTCCCCACTATAATACCACATAAAAATAACTATGTCAAATAAAATTTTATTTTATTTTCAAAAAATATTGCAATTTGTACATTTTGGTGGTATAATAATAGCTGATTTATAAGGAGGCGATACAGTGGAGATTAAAGAGCTTAACAGAAATATAGCGGAAAAGAAATTTTCAAACCTTTATTTTTTCTGCGGCGAAGAAGAATATTTAAAGGACGTTTACATAAAACGGCTTATTTCCGCCGCTATCCCCAAAGAAACGGAAGCCTTCAACCTTTTTCATTTTAAGGAAAACGGCGAAATAAGAGATATAATGAACGCAATCGAGCAGATACCCGTTATGAACGAATATAAGGCGGTGTATCTTAACGAACTTGATATTTTCAAAAAAGACGCCGCTTTCAGGGACGGACTTTTGACGTCTGTTTCCGACCTTCCGCCTTATACAATCCTTATCATACGTGAAAAAAAATCGGACGAAAAAACAAAGCTCGGCAAAGAAATAAAAAAGCAGGGCGAAATCATAAAATGCGATTATCCGCAAAGTGCGGATATGAGAGCGTTTATCGCAAGGGAATTTAAGAAAAACGGCAAAAAAATTTCCGTGTTATGCGCCGACAAAATCATAAACGAGTGCGAGCGTGATATGTATGCCGTTTCAAATCTCATAGCCTCCGTAAGCGCATATATGTATGACCGCGAGGAGGTTACGGAGGATATTTTAAAGCTTTTTATTGTAAAATCCATAGATTCGGCAATATATGAGCTTACCGACAGCGTGGTATCGGGCAATGCAAAAAAGGCATACGAAATTCTAAACGGGCTTTTGCTTTTTCCGAAAAATTCTCCGCAGTCGCTTTTCAGCGCAATTTCAAACCACATAATGTCGCTTTATATAATAAAAACCTGCCAAAAGGCAAATATGAGGCAAAACGAAACGCTATCGTATTTAAACGGCAAATTTCCGCCGTTTTTGATAAATAAATATTCGGGACAGTTAAAAAGCATATCCGACGAAAAGCTCGGCGCACTTCTCGAATTTTGTGCAGACAGCGACTATAAGCTAAAAAACGGACTTTTGGAGGATACGCTGATGCCGGTTTACGAAATAATTTCAATGCTATCTCTGAGGTAAGTCTGAATAAAACCGCCCATAGCGCCGTTTTTTGCTCGGGGCGGTACAATTCGTACAGCACCGCTCACAAAAAACAGCACTATGAACAATTTTCTTTCAGACTTGGTTTTTGCGCTTTACGGCACGGGAAGGAACGATTATAACAATGGAACTTTTTATGTATACGCTAAACGGGATTCTGCCCGTTTTCCTCGTTATTTTTATAGGAATATTTTTAAATAAGCTGAACTTTTTTTCCGAGAAAACAAAGGACGAGATAATACGTCTTGTGTTTTATGTCGGAACGCCGTGTCTTATTTTTTCAAATGTGTCAAAGGCGAATTTTAAGGAGATTTTTGACGTTAGGTTTATTGTTTTTACGGTGCTTCTTATAATTGCGCTCTTTTTCCTTATGCTTGCTCTTTGCTTTTGGATAAAAGACCCGTCAAAAAAGGCGGCGGCTGTGCAGATTGCCTACCGCTCGAATTTCGCAATAATAGGCGTACCCTTGGCGGCAAATCTGCTTGACGAACAAGGTGTTGCGCTTGCGGCGGTAACGCTCGGCTTTGTCGTTATCACATATAATATTTCCGCAGTGTCTTTGCTTTCGTATTACTGTGTGGGCGGAAAAAGCCTTAAATCCACCCTTTTGGGGATAATCAAAAATCCGCTTATTATCGGCACGGCTTTGGGGCTTTTGTTTTCGGTTTTTAATATTCCCGTATTTGAAATCGCACGCAAAACCGTAGAAACAATCGGGGATATAGCGTCATCTCTGGGGCTTCTCATTATAGGCGCGACAATTACGGTAAAAGGTTTTTTAAAAAATGCGTCTTACATTTTATACAGCGTATTTTTGAGGAACGTTTTATCTCCGATACTTTTTATACTTGCGGGAGCTTTGGCAGGCTATCGGGGCGATACGCTTATGATACTTGCCATAATTTCATCGTCTCCCGCGGCGGTGAACTGCTTCGTTATGGCAAAAAGCATGGGAGCGGACGGCGACATTTCCGCCTACGGCGTATCTTTAACGAGTATAGCAAGTATGATAAGCGTTTTTTTCTCCGTCTATATAATAAAATTACTCGGTTTGGCTTGACTTTGTATAAAATATATGATAATATAAATTAAATGTGTAAATTAAAAAAAGAGGTAAATTACTATGTTTTATGATTTTAATGACAGCTCCGTAAGACTTACGGGCAGATGGTTTAAAGGGGCG
>USLP01000195.1 GCA_900555525.1 uncultured Eubacteriales bacterium | reverse complement strand
TGCACCTCCCCTTCGGGCGCTTTACAGAGGCGGATTTTACCGCGGAGGGCCTCTTATGCTTTCTGCAATAAGCGGAATCGAGCAGGCTTTGTGGGATATTAAGGGGAAGTATTATAATTGCCCCGTATATGAAATGCTCGGCGGAAAATGCAGAGATAAAATAAGAATGTATACGCATATAAAACGGACTGCCGCAATAGGCGAATTTTCGGTTGATGAAATGCTTAAAATCGCCGACAGCAGGCTAAAAGAGGGATATACAGCGCTTAAATATTCAATTATACCGCCCATAAAAGCCGTTGAAAATCCTCAAAATACAGAAAAACACATAGAAAGATTTGCAAAAATAAGAGAGCGTATAGGAAACGGCGTTGATTTGGCGATAGATTTTCACGGACGTGTTTCGCCCGCTATGGCTAATATTCTTATAGAGAAGCTTAAACCGTATAACCCCATGTTCGTGGAAGAGCCGTGCCTGCCCGAAAATGTTGACTGCATGGCGAGAATTGCACACAAAACGACAGTTCCTATAGCCGCAGGTGAGCGCCTTTTCGGAAAGTGGCAGTATAGGGAGCTTATGGAAAAGCAGGCAGTGAGCATTGTTCAGCCCGATATATGCCATGTTGGCGGAATTTATGAGGGCAGAAAAATTGCGGCAATGGCAGAGCTTTATTTTGCTTCGGTTGCACCGCATAACCCTTTGGGTCCCATATCGCTGGCGTCATGTATTCAGCTTGATGCCTGCATACCGAATTTTCTTATTCAGGAACACCCCGGAAACCCCGATAAATCCGATTTGGGAGCAGGCTACATAAAAGAACCGTTTGTCATAAAAGACGGCTATATAGACGTTCCCGAAAAACCCGGTCTCGGAGTGGAACTTGACGAAAAAGCGATAGAAGAAAAAATATATGACGGCAAATGGACAACGCCGCGCCAATATTTTGATGACGGCAGTAATGCCGATTGGTAATATATATTTTATGATTTGTGAAAACCTGTGAAATCGTACCGTTGGGAATAGATTATCATAGTAAGAGCAACAAAAAAATCGGGCGGATTATATCCGCCCGAAAAAGTATATGCACAAGTTTGCAAGATTTTAGGTATAAAAGAAATGTCTTTTATGCGCCGAGGTACGCTTTCTTTATGCGTTCGTCGTTCAGCATATCGGAAGCCTTGCCTGTCATTGTTATACGACCTGTTTCGAGGACGTATGCTCTGTCGGCAACTGACAAAGCTTTTTTTGCGTTCTGCTCAACAAGCAAAACCGTAATACCGCTCTTATGGAGGTCTTCTATAATTGCAAAAATTTCTTTAACCAAAAGCGGTGAAAGTCCCATGGACGGCTCGTCCATAAGAACGATTTTCGGGTTGCTCATAAGCGCTCTGCCCATAGCGAGCATCTGCTGTTCACCGCCCGAAAGCGTTCCGGCAATCTGATTTTTTCTTTCCTTAAGACGCGGAAAATGTTCGTATACATACTCGATATTTTCCGAAATTTTCTTATTATCATTGAGTGTAAAGGCTCCAAGCTTCAGGTTTTCCAAAACGGATAGCTGCTGAAAAATACGTCTGCCCTCGGGAACGTGAGCCATACCCATAGAGACGATTTTATGCGCCGGAGTTTTCGTAAGTTCTTTTCCCTCAAAAACAATACTGCCCGCCTTCGGAGCAACAAGTCCCGTTATGGTATGAAGAATTGTTGTTTTGCCTGCGCCGTTTGCGCCGATAAGCGCTATAACTTCACCCTTATTAACTTCAAAAGACACTTTTTTTATAGCGTTTATAACGCCGTAATAAACCTCAAGGTCTGTAACTTTAAGCATAGCATTTTCCATAGTTTAATCGTCCTCTCCGATGTATGCTGTGATAACATCATGGTTATTAAGAACCTCTTCGGTTTTGCCTCTTGCCAAAACCGTTCCGAAATTCAGCACGGTAAGCTCCTCGCATATACCTGCGACAAGCTTCATATCATGCTCTATAAGCAAAATTGTCATATCGAATTCGTCTCTTACAAACTTAATCGTTTTCATAAGCTCCGCCGTTTCGTTCGGGTTCATGCCTGCGGCAGGCTCATCGAGAAGCAAAAGCTTCGGATGAGTAGCCATTGCTCTGGCGATTTCAAGCTTTCTTTGCTTTCCGTAAGGGAGATTTGACGCCAAGGTATCGCGTTCACTGTCGAGGTCAAAAACCTTAAGAATTTTATGAGCCTCTTCTTCGATGCGTTTTTCCTCCGAATAAAATCTTCCTGCGTGAAAGAAACTTTCGAAAAGCGAATAATTAATACTGTTTACAAAGCCTGCTTTAACGTTATCGATAACGCTCATGTTATCGAAAAGACGAATATTCTGGAATGTTCTCGCGATACCTTTTTTGTTTATCGCAATCGGAGATAAGCCCTTAAGCTCGTCGCCGTCCAGGAAAAACGTTCCCGATGTAGGCTTATAAACACCCGTAAGCAAGTTAAATATAGTGGTTTTACCTGCGCCGTTAGGACCTATAAGTCCGTAAAGCGCGCCTTTTTCTATTGTAATATTAAAATCGTCAACAGCCTTAAGTCCGCCGAACTGTATTCCGAGGTTTTTTGTTTCCAAAATTGCCATTACAAAGCGCCTCCTTCTTTTTTACTTTTCGGTTTAACCAAGGCTACAAGCCTGTTTGATGTATTTGATAAAAATGTTTTGAATTTTTCGTTGTTGTTAAGAAGCATCATAGCAATCAAAACGATAGCGTAAAGGAGCATTCTGTAATCCGCAAGGCTTCGGAGCATTTCGGGCAACGCATAAAGAATTGTTGCCGCAATAACCGAGCCTTTCATGGAGCGCATACCGCCCAAAACAACGAACACGAGTATCAGTATCGACTGGTTGTAATCAAATTTTACAGCCGTCAGCGTATGAAGGTTATGCGAGTACAAAACACCTGCAACGCCTGCTATAAATGCGGAGGTAACAAAAGCTGTCATTTTTGAACGGGTTACGTTTATGCCCATAGCCTCCGCCGCAATTCTGTTATCTCTCGAAGCCATGATACCTCTGCCTGTTTTTGAATCTATAAGATTGAATATAATAAACAGTGAAATAAGTATAACCGCAAAGCAAATTGTAAAGGTTGAATCCGACGGAGTACCCGTTATACCCTGCGCGCCTTTTATAATATCCTTCTTTGTTTCCATATCAAAAATGTAGCTGCTGTATTTTTCCGAACTTAAAGTAAAGATAACACCGTTTTTATCATATGCAAAGTATATATTATTAAAAACGTTTTTAATAATTTCACCGAATGCAAGCGTTACTATTGCAAGATAGTCTCCGCGAAGTCTCAAAACGGGTATACCGATAAGAAAACCGATAATCCCTGCCATAAGTCCGCCCAAAATAAGAGCAAGCGGGAAACGAAGCCAAGTTGATGTGATTGTATTCATTGTAAGTATTGAAAATAAACTTCCCGTGAATGCGCCGACGCACATAAAGCCTGCGTGTCCCAAGCTTAATTCGCCCGAAACACCTACAACGAGGTTAAGCGATACCGCAAGAAGTATGTTTACGCATATCGGAATCAAAAGTCCTTGAAATTTATTTGATGCGGCACCCGTCATAACAAATCCCTGCGCCAAAATGTAAGCGACAGTAACCATTATAAACGTTGTCCATCTGTCGGGATTTTTTGCGTATAATTTCTTTATCATCTCAGGCACCTACACTTTCTCATTTATGCCCTTGCCCATTAAGCCTGTGGGTTTAATGAGAAGCACAAGTATCAAAACGGCAAAAACTATGGCGTCTGCAAGCTGAGACGAAATGTATGCCTTGCTTAAGTTTTCTATAATGCCCAAAACTATACCGCCAATCATTGCGCCCGGGATTGAGCCGATACCTCCGAAAACAGCGGCTGGGGG
>USLP01000194.1 GCA_900555525.1 uncultured Eubacteriales bacterium | reverse complement strand
AAATATCAGATAAATTTTCCGATAAAGTTCCATTTATTATTGAAACAACTGATAGCGGAAAATATTATGTAGAACAAAAATTTTATTTATCAGAAGAGCAAGTGATTAAAATCATCGCTGCTATTAAAAATGACAAATATACTGCTGATGAAGACACTGATTTCTTAATTGAAAGAATATTAGATAACTTTGCAAATAGATTTAATCGAGATAGATATTTAAAAGAAGCTAGCAATTTAACAAATAACGTAAAAAAATTTAATAAAGAAAGTGATAGAAAAATTAATCTTATTAATCAAGCTTTAAAAGAAAACAAATTAATATGCATTAATAGCACTAGAACAGTTTTTAATTTTAGAAACGCTAAAAATAGCAAAAATACAAATCATAAATATGTAGAAACAGTAGTTACAAAACAATGGTACAAAGTTTATAAGATTAAGGAATATCAAAATAAACCTTGGGCTATTCTCCTTCAAATAACTACAATAGGAAATGAAAAACCAAAAATAATATGTGAACCTATTGAATTATTAGATATTCCTTTCGAATCTAACGACAAAATATTAATTGAAGATATGGCTGATGACAGAGATATAAATCAATGGTTTAATAATATTTCGCCATTAAACAAAAAACATTTTGGAACAATAGATGAATATATTGACCAAAATATCTTGCCTACTAATGGGGCTGCTGTTGATTGTTCTTTCTATTTTTTAAAGAAAAATTTAGAATACATAAAAAACTCATTTGAAAGTTATTTTGGAACACCTTTAAACTATAAACTATGTGCTGATTTTAGAATAAATAAGGATGTGCATGTATCAAAAGTTTTTATTATGCCCACAAAATTAAAACAGTCTTATCTTATACCTATCGAAGGAAAGAATAAATCAGATAATAATCTAGTAATAGTAAACATGCGTATAAATTTCTATTCACTTAAATCTTGGATTATTTCCGATGACATGATTAATCAAAATATTGAAATAGTTGGACCTGATTCTTTAAATAATGAATTAGCTTCATACTATTTAGAACAAGCCATAAAATACCGCTATTATTTAAGTGATAGAGAAAAAATTGAAATTATAAAAACTAGTTCATATAAAGGTGAAGAAAGAAAAAAGACATATTCTAACACTGATTTTAATGGTAAAAAACTTTTTATTAAAAGATATGCTAGACATTTAAAATAAAATATAAAACTAAAAAAGGAGGACTTCTTATGTACTGCGTAAAAAAAGTAACACAAGACTTGACCTGGGTAGGAGGAAACGACAGGCGTTTAGCTCTGTTTGAGGGGATATATCCCGTTCCTAACGGCGTTTCCTACAATTCTTATCTTTTAAAGGATGAGAAAAACGTACTTTTCGATACGGCCGATAAGGCTGTATTACTTCAGCTTATGGAAAATACGGAGCACGTTCTCGGTGGAGAAACGCTCGATTATATAGTTGTTCATCACATGGAGCCCGACCATTCTTATGTGCTCGGAGAGCTGCTGAAGCGTTATCCGAAGGCAAAGCTTGTATGCAATAAAAAGGCGCTTGATATGATAAATGCTTTTTTTGACATCGATTTGATTGATAGAGCGCATATTGTAAACGAGGGCGACGCATTAAGTACGGGAAAACACGAGCTTATGTTTATAAATGCTCCTATGGTTCATTGGCCCGAGGTTATGATGACATATGATAAAACGGACGGAATTCTTTTTTCGGCGGACGTTTTCGGAGCCTTCGGCGCATTAAACGGAGCTGTTTTTTCGGATGAAACAGAATCCTTTGCGGAATATATGAATGAGGCAAGAAGATATTATACGAATATTGTAGGTAAATACGGGGCGCAGGTACAAGCCGTTTTGAAGAAAATGTCTGCACCGGATATTAATATGATATGTCCGCTGCATGGCTTTGTTATACGAAATCATATAGGAGATTTTATTGAAAAATACAGTAAATGGAGCACATATACGCCCGAGGAAAACGGTGTAATGATTGCGTATGCCTCGATATACGGAAATACGGAGAATACTGCCGAAATACTTGCGGCACGTCTGCGGGAAAAGGGAATAAAAACAGCCTTGTTTGACGTTTCCGTTACTCATTTTTCAAAGATAATTTCCGCTTCGTTTATGTACAGTCATCTCGTTTTTGCATCTGTTACGTACAATGGCGCAGTATTTCCTGTGATGGAATCGCTCCTTCGTGAAATTGCGGCGCATAATATTCAAAACAGAACTGTTGCGTTTATTGAAAACGGGTCATGGGCGCCTGTCAGCGCAAAACTTATGAAAACTATTTTGGAGCCGCTGAAAAACATAACGTATCTTGAAGAAAAAATAAGCGTAAAATCTTCGATTAAGGCTTCGCAGCTTTCCGATATTGATATGCTTTCCGAGGGTATTAATTCTTCAATCGGCGACATACGCAAAACCGAGAATGAAAATGTCGATAAATCCGCATTTTTTAAGCTTTCGTACGGACTTTTTGTGTTGACGGCAAAAACCGCAAAAAAGGATAACGGCTGTATAATAAATACGGCATCACAGATTACAAGCGCTCCGGCCATTATTTCGATAGCGGTGAATAAAACGAATGAAACCTGTAAAATGATTTCGAAAACGGGAATTTTCAATATTTCTGTTCTGACGAAAAGCGCTCCCTTTGAAATATTTAAGCGTTTCGGATTTCAAAGCGGCAGAGATACCGATAAATTTGTTGACTTTGAAAATACGGCACGCAGCGAAAACGGACTTCTTTATATAACGAAATATGTGAACGCTTTCTTTTCCGCAAGTGTAATCTCAACGATAGACTGCGGTACTCATACAGTGTTTCTGGCAGAAATAAAGCAATCGAAGATACTCTCGGAGGAGGAATCTGCGACCTATGAATATTATCACAAAAATATAAAAAAATCTCCTGTCAGCGAAACAAAAAAAGGCTTTGTTTGCAGGGTTTGCGGTTATGTATATGAGGGCGATGCACTTCCCGAGGAGTTTGTATGCCCGATATGCAAGCATGGCGCAGAGGATTTTGAGCCTGTAAAACACATTGAGGAAGTGAACGCAAAAAAATGAACGAAAATAAATTAAACATAAATTGGTATCCGGGGCATATGGCGAAAACGAAGCGTGAGATAACGGAAAATCTGAAAATGGTGGACGCTGTTATCGAGGTTTTGGACGCGCGTATTCCGCTTTCATCGAGAAATCCCGATATAGATACGATTTGCAGTCAGAAACCGAAAATAATCGTTCTTAACAAAAGCGATATGGCGGACGAGAACGAAACGAGAAAATGGACGGAGTATTTCAAAAGTCTCGGCAACGAAACAATATCCGCCAACTGTGAAACGGGCGAGGGACTTCGGAAAATTCCCGAAATTCTCAAAAGACTTCTTTCCGATAAGCTTCAAAAAAACAAGGAAAAGGGTGTTTTTAAGCCTATAAGAATAATGACCGCAGGAAT
This sequence comes from uncultured Eubacteriales bacterium, assembly GCA_900555525.1. GTDB lineage: Bacteria > Bacillota > Clostridia > UMGS1840 > UMGS1840 > UMGS1840. The sequence continues at coordinate 433 of USLP01000194.1, read as the reverse complement.
CCCCAATTCGGGAAAATCTTCACTTATAAACAGAATGGCGAAAAGACAGAAACTTAAAACCGAAAACCGCCCGGGCGTTACTGTAAGACAGCAATGGGTTAAGATATCGGAGGAAATAGAATTGCTTGACACACCCGGTATGCTGTGGCCGAAGCTTGACAACGAAGAAACGGCGCTTAATTTGGCATATACGGGCGCTATAAAAAGTCAGATTTTGGACGCATCCGAGATATGCGTTCGCTTTTTGGAATTTATGCTTAAGGAATATCCTATGACGCTCGAAAACCGTTATGGCATAAAAGTTGACGAAAGCGACGACCGCTTGAGCGTTTATGATAAAATAGCTTATAAGAGGGGCTATATATTTTCTAAAGACGACCCCGATTATACACGCTGTGCGAATGCGGTTCTGGACGACTTCCGCAATTTGAAA
>USLP01000193.1 GCA_900555525.1 uncultured Eubacteriales bacterium | reverse complement strand
TGATTACGGATATATCCGAAAAATTAAAGGAGCTTGAAAAAGAAAAATCCGTTGACTTAAATTCCGATATTTCCGCTTGGTACGCTGCGGAATTTTCGGACGACGAGATGAAAGATGAAATCTACACGGGTGTTTCTTTTCAAAAGCTCAATGATATGCTTTCCTCAAATGACCTTTACAGCATTATCGGAGTTGACGATACAGTAGTCAGAGAACGGTGTTTTTCAAAACTTGCCGAGCTTATGCAGGTTGATTATTCGGTTATTTATAAAAAGTGGCTTAATGCGGAAATTCTCGATATGTTAAATCCCACAAAACAGCCGGTAGTTACAATTTTGTGGTCGGAAAGTCCGCATTTTGAAACGGGACAGAAAATGCCGCTTAACAAGGCTGATAAACTTTTTACATATCTTGACGAAAGCTATCCCGAAAATCAAGGCTACGATAAAACAAAATTCCGCATTGATTATATGTATAACGGTATGCGTGATAATTATATAGGCAGATACGATATAGGCAGATACGATATAGGCGACCGTGAAAACGGGCTTATCAATCATATAGAAAATCATTTCAAGGGAAGTCTTACGCCGGAGTATTTGGAATCTGTACGGCAGGCAACAGGACAAAAGGGCGTCGATGAAGTGACGGACAGTGCAAATACGGCACTAAACCTTTTTGTTCCGTATCTGCGTCTGCATATCAGTATGTCTGAAATTGAGGAAACGGCAAATATGGCATTGAAAGATAAAACCGTTTCCGAAACGGATAAGGCGTATTACAGCGCAATGTGCGATTATGTTCACAACAGCAGAGTAACTCTGAATACCGCTCTCGGTGAGGTTAAATTGCCGGAGCCGCCGCAAAAAGAGGATTTTATCGGTACGCCCACTATGGCAGAATCAGAGCAGAAAGCAAAGACGGCGCAGAAAACAGATAAAAAGCCCTCTATCCGTAAGCAGCTTAAAGAGGAAAAGGCCAAAACTGAAAAAGCGCCGAAAAAGCCGGCGAAATCAAAGAAAAAGGAGGACATATCACTATGACACGATTTTCAGACGAAGAAAAAAGCATAATCGGAATGTATAATACCGCTGACCGTGTGGGGCTTATTATTAAAATCAAAGAAGCACTCCCGTATATTGAGGACACTGATTTGAAAGATACGGCGGCAGATATTGTTTCAAAATTGGTCGGTATGACCGATAAAGAGTTTGCGGATTTGGAGGTGTGATTATGGCGGAATTTTATTTTACGGCAGCAATCGCAAACGGCTATGAATACAGGAATACGCCGGATAATTACCGGCATTTTTTAATGGAATTACCCGTAAACAAAGAGGAATTGACATATATTTTTAAGGAAATCGGGCTTGAACTTGACGCAAAACCCGGTGAATACATTTTTGAAATTACGGATTTTTATTTACCCGGCGTCAATGCAAAAAGACTGTTCAAGGAAACCGAAAACATTGACGAGCTTAATTACTTGGCGGATATTTTATCTAATCTTGACGGCAACGAATATCGGATATTTACGGCTGCGGTCAAGGCACAGGAGCATACAAGGAGCGTTGCCGACCTTATAAACCTTGCCCTGAATACGGAGTGTTACAGCTTTATTCCCGACATATCCGACTATGACGACTACGGCAGATACAAAGCCGAAGAATGCGGAATAAAAATAGGCGAGCTTGGCGATTTGGAGGACTTTGTGAACTTTTGGGACTATGGCGAACGGTGCAAAAAGGACAATAAAGCCGTATTCCTTGACAGCTACGGAGTTTTGGAAAACAGCGGTTCTGAATTTACCGAAAGATACAACGGCAACTTAAATACCATTCCGAAAGAGTATTCCATAACAACAGACGCATTATCGGAAATCGAGATTGAGGATTCTATGGGGCTGGCTGTTCGGATTGACGAGTATTTAAGAGCAAACCACCCCGACTATGACCGTGTGTATTCTGAAATTATTGAAATGCAAAAGGATTTGTCTGATAATATTCTGCATGGTAAAACTCACAGATTAAAGCAGGTTTTTAATGAAATGGGCTTAACCTCTGCCGATGAGCCGCATAAGAGCCTGTGCGAATTTGAGAAAAACTATCCGAAAAGGCTTTTTATGATATATCATCTCAAAGACGACGACAGCACAAGAGGACTGCGCTTTGAGAGCTTGGAACATATTAAAAAAAATAAGCAGCTGCCCGTTATCGAAAACTATGAGCTTATTTATTCCGCACAAATGAAAGCCGATACAACATTGGAAAGCATTTTCACAGAATTTAACACAAACCGCCCTTATGATTTTTACGGGCACAGTTTAAGCGTTTCGGATATTGTTGTACTTTCCGATAAGGGTAAAGATAACGCCTATTACTGCGATAAAGCAGGCTGGGAAAAGATTGATAAATTTTTCGATTATGTTCACACGCGCTCGGCGGCGATAAGCAATTACAAGGGTATGACGGCATTTGTCGGTTATGATGATAAGCTGTATTTGGGTAAAAGCGAAAATTATCTTTTCGGCAATAACGGCTTTGCGTACTATGACAACAGCGATAAATCGCTCACATACATAACGGATAATTTAACGCTTTACCCGTTCCTGTACGGAAGCGGCTGGGTATGCAGTCAGCAGGAAATGCTCGATAACGGCAGTTTTACAAAAGAAGTCTATGCAGAGTTTGACAGACTGCAAAAAGGTGTTTTATCTCAATTTGAACAGATAAGAGAAATACGATTTGCAGACAAGCCCTTTAATTATCTTGAAACGGCAGAAATGCAGACAGAGCAAAACTACAACAAAATTGACGGCATTATCAATAATGAGCCACCGGAGGATAGCAAAAAGCCGTCTATCAAGCAGCAGTTAAATCAAGCGAAAAAGGAGCAAGGCGAACGAAAGGACAAAAAAACGCCCTCACACAAGCCGCCGGAGCTATGAAAGACAGAATAGACCTTACTCCGAAACAAAGCAGAAAGGTAAACGCCCTTATAAAACGGCTGTGCTGTAATTATGATAACGGAAATTGCATAAGGCTTGACGACGGCGATCCGTGCGTGTGCGTTCAATGTATAACTTATTCGCATATTATCTGTAAATGGTTTAGAATTGCCGTACTTCCGGCAGATAAGGATTTATATATTGAGCTTGCAAAACCGAAAAACACACGAATTTGTCAAAATTGCAGAAAGCCGTACGAAGCGGCAAACAACAAATTCAAGTATTGCCCCGTATGCAGAAAAATTGTAATACGAAAGCAAAAGGCAAATTATATACGCAAAAGGCGGTCGGGCATGTAGAAAATATAAACCTAAAAAACAGCGTAAAATAAGGCTTTTTAACCGCCGAAACCGACAGGGTAATATAATTCCTCTAAAACCTGCGAAAATGACAATTTCATTTTCTACATTTAACAGGGGTACAAACTGTACCCTTGTTGCAAAAAAACACAAAAATACCGTGATACATTCTATCTTAAATGGTAGAGAGTATCACGGTTTATTTTTTTATGCGGTTATCAGCTTTACAGCGGTGTACGGCACATAACAGACGGCGACAAGCAATTTCCATATTAAGATTATGCCGCCGATTACGGCGCCTATTGCTATGTTGGCAGCCGTCATAAAAATGCCGACGCCCGGATTTCCGATAAAGACCGGCAGTGTGAACATAAACCGTATTCCGAAAGGTATTCCGCAAAGCATTAAAAGATACATATAATTCAAATTCCCGTTTGCTATGCAAAGCCCGGCGAACAGGTTATATAAAAGTATTGCGGTTATTATCGGAGCTATGCTCTTTTTGATAAACCGTATTAAAATATCCGTTCTCGTCATTTTTGAACACTCCTTGTCTGTGCTTCTTTGAGCAGCTTTCTCGCCTGTGCTATCTTCATCTGCGCTTCCTCCTATCGGATGCCAAGCTGC
>USLP01000192.1 GCA_900555525.1 uncultured Eubacteriales bacterium | reverse complement strand
CCTCAATGAGATGGCCGAGCGCAACGCCCGCCTTTAAACGGCTTGCAAGAGCCGACGAATGTTCCGGTTTTATCGGCATCATAGCATATGCCAATCTTGAACAAATTTGACCCACAGTTATCTTTTTGTCGGAAGAACCGTACGAGTTTTGCGTATTGAATAATGCCGAAGTAACTTTTCCGAATTCGCCCTCCGTAACAATCATTCCCGCATTTTCATAGACATCGGGCATAAATCCCAAATCATAGCAAACCTTTGCCGCCAAAGAACATTCAATTTCTTTGCTTGACGTTTTCGGCACATTGTTTTCGGGCGGTGTTACCGTTTCCTCCTGTGCAGGCTCCGTTATCGTTGTATCATTCGTCTTTTGAGGAGCGCCGACATAATTATTCGGTACGGATTCCTCCGATACAGCCAAAACAGGCGGTTCCTCACCTTTGGATATGTAATCCAAAAAATCGTTATGAGTACCGTCGAATACCGCAACCTTTACGGTGTAACTGCCTGTTCCGTAATCAGACATAAGATCCTCCAAGGAGGAAAATCCGAAATTGTACAGATTCTCACGCTCCGAAAATGCTGTCATAAGCAGTTCGCCGTCCTTATATTCATAAAGAATATAAGAATCGTAACCGTCAACATAATCCCAGACAATCCAGTCTGACACGTCCTATGTTCCTTTTCCGTTGCCCAGCGTACATTCTGCGGCGCCAAATTCTCCGCACATACCGCTGTTGTCATAAACTGCATAAGCATAAGCATAAACATAAGGAGGATTATGCCTGCAATTTTGTTTGTTTTCTTCATAAAAACGTTCCTTTCATATGTAAAACAATAGCATTGTTATTACATCACACATTAAACAAAAAGTCAACATTTTGGGGAGAAAATGCTGACTTTTTGTATATCAAATTTTACAGTGCGCTTTGGGTATCGTTGGGGTCGCCGTTGCGTGCGAGGTCATATTCAAGCGTCCAGTCCAAACCGCGGTATTTTTCCGCACGGTCGTCTTTTTCGATAAAGTCCATTAAGAGGTCGAGCATTTCCTCTGTCCATGTGTTTTTATCAATCTGCGCGGTTGTGAATTTGTTCTGCGTTATCATCTCAAAACCGAAAAGGTCTTTGACCTGCGTTTTCGACGCGCCGTCCACAACCTCGGCAACGAGGTGGGACGGTATGAAAAGCACTCCGCCCCCTGCACCGAAAACAATATCGCCCGGCAGGCAAACGGCATTTCCGATTCTTACCGCTGTATTAAAGCCTTTCATTATAAAATCACGTATCGGGGTGGGGTCGATGCCTCGGTAATAAACCTGCACGCCCTCGATTTTGTTCATCTGCTCAACGTCGCGTATTCCGCCCCAGATTACTCCGCCGCCCGTTTTTGTTTTATTTTTGATTGCTGTTGTCAGATTACCGCCCAAAAACGTGCCTTTATAGATTTTGTCGTACATATCTATAACTATAACGTCGCCCTCGGTTAAGCTGTCTATAACCCATTGGTTATACGTTCCGTGCCTGTTTTCACGAGCGCCTATTCCCTTCATAACGCCGTCAAGGCCGGGGCGGTACGGGCAAAATTCAGCCGTTACGGCTCTTCCTATAAGCTTTCTTCCGTCATTATGGAGCGTGTGAAGTCTGCCTTCAAACTGACTTTCATAGCCTTTTACAAAAATCGGTTTCCAAATTTCCTCAAGCGTAAGACTGCGGAGAGCCTTTAAGTATTTATCGGGAACGTACGGTCTGCCGTCGTCCGTTCTGTCGCCCTTCCAAAGCGGCGTAAGCGCAATTATTTCTTCTTTATCGTTAAAATTCATTTTTATCCTCTCCTAAAGTACGATTTCAAATTCGTTGTTTCCGCCCTTCTTCGTCTTAATTTCAAATTTCTTTCCGTCTGCATTAAGTTCATATGTGCCAAAAAAGCCCTTGAATTTTGCTGCGCCGTGTTCATCGGTTTGGATTTCCGCATTTGTTATCCATTTTTCGTTAAATAAGCTGTAAATCCTGTCAAACGACGGCTTTTTGGATAAGTCAAAGCGCATAAGTCCGCCGTAATATCTGTTTTCGCCGTTTTTCATATCGCCCTGCGGAGCGAATGCCGCATAGCCGTCAACAAGATTCCAGTATGTAATCATCTCAACGGATTTATGCGAAAACCATATATTGTAAAGCTGTTCCAAAATGTCCGCTTGCAATTCCTCGTCCTCCTTGGAATCGCTGTAGCAAGGGATTGTTATTTCCGTTATCTGAATAGGCTTTCCGAGCTTTTCGTATGTGTCCAAAACCGTAAATATTGTTTTCGGATTATACATCGAATCGGCTTTTTCTTTTTCGTTTTCTTTGGCAACAAACGCATGATACTGCATACCGACAGCGTCAATTCTCAAGCCTCTTTTTAAGGCTTGGTCTATCATCTGATAATATCCGCTTCTTGAAAATGCGAAGTGTACCCATTCCCATATCCAGCCTGCTTCATTTATGACAAGCTCATTTTGCGGAAAATATTTTTCGGCAAGCTTGAAATTCCAGTCGAGCACATCATCGGCAACGAAAAATCTGTTTTCGTTAAGCTCGGGACGTGTGCAGAAAAGCTCGTTTATAACCTCCCAGCAGTGGATTCTTCCCGAATAACGTTCGGCGAGCATTTGGTATCTTATTTCAAGCTTTTTCTTCATGTCCTCAATATCGTATTTATCAACCCAGTCGGGCTGAAAATTAAAGTATGTAAGGCAATGCTCCTTTGGGGTTATGCCGTTTTCTTCGCAGTATTCAAGACAAAGGTCGGACGCGGGACGGCGGTATACCTTCGGGCTGTCCTTTTCAAATCTGGGCTTGCCCTCGACAGGCTCTAGGGCGTCCCAATAAAAAGGAAGCGTCGCCTGATTGAAAATTTCCTTAAAGGAATCATGGTATATCTTGTTCTTCTCCGCCGTTTCAAGCTCGTCAAGCATGAAAATGTTTGCGCCGTGCAGAAATTCGTGATTTTTTTGCTTTGCCGTAATTTTTATGTTCGGAAGTACGTTGCCGTTTTTGTCTTTTGCGGTTATTTTGAAATAACCCTTTCTGTTTTGCTCGATTCCGCATTTTACACGGTCGTCCGTTTCGTCCTTATATTGTATAAAGCTTTTATAAACTTTATCTCGTCTGCTCATTTTTTTATTTCCTTTCTTTTTTGTGTTTTGCAGTAAAAAAGGCGAAATACAAGTGAATTTACAAAGAATTTAAAGACTCATTCCGCCGTCTATTACTATTTCCGAGCCCGTTATGTATCTTCCCTCATCGCTGCATAAAAGCAGTACGGCGGGGGAAACGTCGCACGGCTTACCCACGTAACCCATGGGAATACTCGCAACAACCTTTTTATTAAATTCGCTGTCCGAAAGAGCCTCGCGGTTACGCGGCGTATCTATTGCACCGGGCGCTACGTTGTTGATTGTTACGCCGTAGGGCGCCAAAGACGGAGCAATATTTTCGCACAGCTTTTTCTGCGCCGCCTTTGTTACGCCGTAAAGCGACAGCTCGGGGTGATTATTATACTGATTTACACTTCCGATTGTAACAATTCTCCCCCATTTTTGCTCTTTCATATACGGCGCATACAGCCTGATAAGATGATAACTGCTTTTTAAGTTACATTCAAACTGAACGTCATATTCCTCTTCCGTAAATTCGTCCCATGCGCGCTTATATTGAATTGACGCATTTAAAACGAGAATATCGACGCCGCCAGTCTTTTTAAAAAGCGCCTCGCGCTCCTCTTTCTTTGTTAAATCAGCGCATACGGGTATGCTGTTCGGGATTTTTCCGCTCGCATCAATGCATTTTTTCTCACTTTTCGCACCGTTTATAAAAACCTTTGCGCCCTGCGCCGAAAGAAGCTTCGCAATTTCAAAGCCTATCCCCTGCGTCGCACCCGTAACAAGCGCCGTTTTTCCTTTTTGCTCAAACATAATTAA
>USLP01000191.1 GCA_900555525.1 uncultured Eubacteriales bacterium | reverse complement strand
ATGTAAGGTTCACATATTTTTGGATAAGGATTTCACAAAACCGCCTTATCTTATCGGGATTCACCCGAACGAAAATACCGCAACCGTATGCCTTAAAACCGATGACCTTGTAAACATACTTCGCGAACACGGCAACACGGTTGAATTTGCGGAAATATAAATACGCACAAACAAAAAGCACGCATACCGCTTGGTATGCGTGCTTTTTTATAATTATTTTATTTTGATGCGCCGACTTTTTCGCCACTCTTGTTTTTTACCAATACAACGCTTAAAATTAACGCAACTATATAAAGTGCGCCCGTTACATAAAGCACAGTTTGATAACCTATCGGATTTACATGATTTCCCACAACTTCAATCGTTTCGCCGAAATGATTTACAATCCATGTTGCAAGCTGGTTTCCTGTAAGACCCGCAAAGCCCCATGCCGAAAGCGTGAGTCCGTGTATTGCGCTTATATTGCTCATGCCGTAATGGTCGGAAAGGAGCGCAGGTACATTTGAAAATCCGCCGCCGTAGCCTGCATTTACAAACATTATAAGTATCAGCACCATAGCCGTGAGGAATGTGTTTCCCGCACCGTTTTCAATTCCTCTCGTTGCTATAACTATTGCCGTAAATACAATAGAAAGTATAAATATTATTTTGTAGATTGTGTTTCTGTCTTTAAGTTTATCTCCCCAAGCGGAAAATCCCAAACGTCCGCCTGCATTAAACACAGCGGAAATCGTGGAAATAAGTCCTATATAATTTACAAGACCGATACATTTGACAATCATTTTTTCCTGCGATAAAAGCGCAAGACCGCATGTGATATTTATATAGAACATAAGCCATATTCCTATATAGTTTCCGATAGGTCTTGTTTTGATAACGGACATGATGCTCGGCTTTTTCTCACCGCTCTGGGGTTCATGCCAATTGTCGGGCTTTTTCAAAAGAAGATGACCCACAAACATCATTACAAAATATACCGCCGCCAAGATGAAAAACATTTTATAAATACCGCTTTCTCCCATAGAACGGAGCATAGACTGCATTATAGGGCTTGCAATAGCCTTTGCGGCGCCAAAACCCGCAACCGCAAGACCCGTTGCAAGTCCTTTTTTATCCGCAAACCAAAGCATAAGAGTTTTTACGGGCGAAAGATAGCCCGTACCCAAACCGATACCCATAATAACACCGTAGCACAAATATATTCCTATAAGTGCGGTAATACTGCCGGGATTTTTTCCGCCGTAATAAATAAATGCGCCTGTGCCTGCCATACCTGCCGCAAAGCAAATTGTGGCAATAAGCGACGATTTATGTATATCCTTTTCAACCACGTTTCCCAAAAATGCCGCCGACATTCCGAGGAAAAATATCGCAAGGCTGAATGCCCACTCCGTTGCACCCTTTGAAAATCCTATATAATCGGCGATTTCCTGACTGAAAATAGACCAGCAATACACCGTTCCTATACTGCAATGCAGCAATAGTGCAGGTATCGCCGCTCTGAACCATTTGTTTTCATACCAAGATTTTTTCTTGTTATTCATTTTTATTCTCCTTTTTATTATACAATATTCGTTCATTATACCATAAAATTCATTTTTCGTCAATACTTTTTAGCAAATTTATATATATTCAGAGGTTTTTTGTCGAACGATTTTTCTTTACAAATCGGGAAATATGATGTATAATATAGTCATAAATGGGAAATATTCCCTAAAACAAGGAGGACAAGCCATGGCAGTAAAGATTAATTTGGCGGCGGCAATGAAGCCGAAGGAGCGGATACTGGATATTCCCGTCGAAATGATTGTGAGAAATCCGAATCAGCCGAGAAAAATATTTTTGTACGTGATGACAAAAAGCGAAATTACTATTTAATCACCGTAAGATGCAACAAAAGGGTAAATTTAAAGGAATTTAAACAGAAAAACGGCACAAGAAATTTAAGCTTTGCTTCGCCCGAGGATTTAATGGATATTATGGGACTTGTCCCGGGCTCGGTTTCGCCGTTCGGAATACTTAATGACAAAGAATGTAAGGTTCACGTATTTTTGGATAAGGATTTTACAAAACCGCCCTATCTTATAGGGATTCACCCGAACGAAAATACCGCAACCGTCTGTCTTAAAACCGAAGACCTTTTAAATATACTGCGTGAACACGGCAGCGCGGTGGAATTTATCGAAATATAATATAAAAAACGTTATCCGAACCGACCCCAATCGTTGAATTTCAAGTCTGACTTTTGGGGGTCGGTTCATTTTTGAAATCTTTTTTATTCAAGTGTGGCTTTCGGACAAAAAGCGTTCAGCGTATCGCTCCAAAGAAACGCTTCTATCGAGGTATTAGCGTCTTTTTTCCAGCCGGCGGGCACAGGAAATTTTTTAATTCCAAAATCACCTGCGTCAAGCGATATCATATTTAAATCACTTATTCGGTTTCCCTCATATTTTACGAGTATAAGCGTACTTTTTTCGGACGGTAAATTCGCTAAAAGCTCCGTTTCTCCCGCAAACTTCAAATAACAATCCGAATTATCATCAAGCTTTGTAAATGCCTTTATTCTCGGAACGATAAAGCCGTATCCGTTCCAATTTCCGGAAACCTTTCTATATGAATTTCCGTTATTGTTGCTTATCTTCACATATGCCGTGCCATCGCTGTTTTCCACTTTTGCGATAACGGAAAAAAACGTCCCCTTTGATATTTTCACGGGAGTATTCAGCGTAATTGTGTGATAGCCCGCATATTCAAAATTTTCCGTTGCAACGGCCGAAAGCGTTCCGCTTACAGGATTGTAACGCTCGGTATCTGTATAAACCTCTATCGTGCACGTTGTATTTTCTCCATCGATTCCCACATTCACCGCCGTTATAAATTCTTCCTTTTCGGCAGTTCCTTTTTTTGCTTCGAAAATATTTGCCGCCTCGGCGGTTTTCATATATGTAAGTCCAAAATCATTGGGCGCGGAATCATAAAAATAATTAAAATCGTATGTATCGGGCATTACATATTCAAAGGCGCAGCTCTGCTCACTGGTAACGTCGTAAGAAAGATAGAAATATTCCTTGTCGCTGTAGCTGTTTTTTACAAGCCAGCCGCCGTTCTGTGTTGCCGCACCGGGAGAAAAATTTTCCTTTGGAATGTTGTCGTTCCACCCTATTATTGTGCAGGCATGCAATATTGTATCGCTCGTTTTGGGATTCGGCTTGAAATAATCCCGTTCAGGCTGCCATATATAAGAAAACGTAACAGCTCCGTAGCTTACGATTGCTTTTTTCATTTTTTCACGTGCCGCTATGCTTACATCCGTCGTTCTGCTGTTTATAAAAGCGGCGGTTTCCAGCTTGTAAGCGGAATTTTCCCATCCGTTTGCGTCAGGCGCCGTGCCGTATTTCACAGGTCCGCACCATTGCGATAAAAGTGAAGCGGCAACATGAGTTGAGCCTGTTTTGTTTTTCCAGTCTCCTGTTGGAGTATCGTTATTTTGCGCATTTTGCAGCGGATCCGCGCCCCTGTTCCATCGGGCATAGCCTATTTGTTCGGGAAGCAGCGAAAGAGAGCGGACAGACGCATTTTTGTCAATTCCCGAACGCAGTATTGAAGCCTCCGAAGCATTTACAGTCGAATACGCCCAGCAAAGGGACGTTGTACCCTGATCCTTAACGGGTGTTATTATTCCGTATTCGCGCGAGTCAAATTGAGGCTCTTTTATTAGAGATGAAATATCAGCTTTTCTCAATGTCTGAGGAGTTTTTTCAGCAAGCGCCAATCCCCCGTTTTGTATAATAATTACAGTAATGAAAAGCAGTGAGCAAAAAAATTTTGTTTTGTTTTTCATTAGCTCCATTCCTTTCTTTTTTTTAAATTATACATTATTGTTATCGAAATGTCAATAGGGTTTAAAAAACCGACGGTTTTTGTCGAACGATTTTTCTTTACAAATCGGGAAATATGATG
>USLP01000190.1 GCA_900555525.1 uncultured Eubacteriales bacterium | reverse complement strand
GGAAAAGCGGTATTTAAAGAACAAAGCCAAAATCCGCTCGTGTATTGCTGTAAGTCGGGAGACGATTTGCTCGTCTTCCCGACCGAAAGCGTAATGAAAAAGAATTTCCGTGCGGTTTATGACCTTGTATTTTCTGTGGAAACAAACACAAACGAAGCAAAAACTTTCAGATTGGTTATGCCTGCCAAAGTCTGCAATTATGACGAAAATTCGCAGGATAACCAAATCATAAAGGGAACCGTTATGTTATACTAAAATGAAAGGACGGCGCGAAAATGGAAAACGAAAAAGAATTATACGAAGAATTTGACAAAAAGCTGAAAAAAATGGAGAACGAAGCAAGAGAATTCTTTATAAAATATGAGGACAGCCTTGCCAAATCGTGCGAAAATTTAGAAAATATGCTCGATAAATTCATGGAAAAAACGGACGGCGCATCGCAGAGATTTTCTCATGCCATGAATGAATATGCAACTGCCACACAGGCGGCAAGCGAAAAAATTATTGAGCTTACGGAGCTTAAAGAAGCCTTAAAAAAGGAATGTGATATTTCCGAAACCGTTTTAAAGGCGGCGGAAAAAACAAAAGAGGTTTCCGACAATATTTTGGAAAAAATGTGCCTTTCGGGTGCGGACGCAAGAAATAATGCCCAAAACGTGGAGGAACTCTTAAGCGCATACAAAGAATTAAGAAACGGCAACAAAAAAATAATCAATCTTTTGCAGGCGGATTAAAAAATCGGAGGTGAGAAAATGAGCGAAAATGCAAAAAAGGAAAATAAACCCGATATAAAAAAACAGCTTGAAAAGACGAAAGCAAAGGAACGGGAACGAGAGGCGACTGCGGAGGTGCGTTTTGCGGAGTTTAAGCAGACGGCGAGCAATATTTCTTACAGCTATGAAAAAATGGTGAATTCCCTTATAAATCAAGCTTTTTATAAGCAGTCGGGATATTTGGATTCCTACTATAAAAAAATGAATCTTATAATAGATACGCTTGACGGACTTCAAAAAGAAACGGCGGAAAATACAAAAAAGCTTGTTGATACCGTAAACGGTGTTGACGAAATGCTTGAAACGATAAAGAATAATTATACCGCCGCTGAAGCGGTACTGCGCAGCAACAGCGAAAATCTGGAGCTTTTGAACGATATATGCGGCGGCGACGCAAAAAAAGAGCTTTTGGGAAAAGACGGCTCGTTTGCGAAAATCAAGGAGGATATGAAAAAGGCGGAAAGACTTATAATGAATCATGCCTTTGATTTTAAGAATATTCATAATTCGGCTCCCAAAAAACAACAGACGGTGCAAACGGCGGAACCCGAAAAAGAAACGGGATATACGTCTTTGGATTCTGCTATTGCTATATACCGTGATAACATAAACGAACACCCCGAAAAAATCCCGTTTGCAAAGACTATGATAACATATTCGGACGGAAAATACTCTTTCAAATATACTGCGGACGGCGAGGATTTCAATTATTACACAGTACAGATAGGCAAAAAAACTTACGCTTTCCCTGCGGAAAAAATCAGAGACAGCGTCAATATGAGCGAATATATTTTGCTCTATTATGTCGATTATCAGACTTATCTGCTCGATTATGCGCACATTGAGCTTGTTAAGTGCGCGTGTTTTATAGAGGACGGGTCCGGTTATAAGCTTGACCAAATGGGCAAGGTTGATATAACGCTTTATTAAAATTTTTGGGAGGAAATTAAGTTTATGGATAAAACCGAAACAAGCATGACGGCGGAAAACAATGCGGAAAATCTTAAAAAGCTGGAAGAACTTATGTATACTTTACGCAGCGAGCTTGAGGATAACATGATAAACAATACCTTAACGCCCGATGAGGTTATTATGAAACAGCGTCAGCTTTCACAGCTTGAGGCGGCGGTCAGCAATCTGCGCCCGAATCATGAACCGCTGAAAGCGCTGAAAGAAAAACTCGGCGGTATGAAAAAGCTTTTCAGCGTAAAAGTCATTGCGGTTGTGATGAGTGTGCTTTTGCTCGCTTTTGGCATGGTTATAATATTTTTCCAATCCATGTACAGCTCTGCCGAAAAGAAACTCGCACAGCAGGATTATTCGGAGGCGAAAAGAATTTTTTCAACAATTTACGTTTACAGAGATTCGAGAGCGAAGATTAAGGAATGTAGTTACGTTGAAGCAAACGCACTTTTAAAAGCCGGTAATACAGACGGCGCAAGAGCGGCTTTGGAACGCCTGGGGGACTATAAGGATTCAAAAACTCTACTTAAGCAGTGCGATTATGAGGACGCTATTGCTCTTTTGTCGGGCGGAAAGTTTGAAGACGCAAAGAAAAAGTTTTTGGAAATAGTCGATTATGCGGATTCCGAGGATATGGTAAACGAATGTGATTATCAGGTTGCGCTGTCGCATAAAAACGATGGAGATTTGCTCACGGCATATAACGAATTTTCCGCTCTTGACGGCTATAAAGATTCGGCGAACATAAAAAATTCTTTGAGAAGCGATATATACTATAAAGGCACGGAAATTTACCGTTCGGGAGATTATTCGCTTGCAAAAAGCTATTTTGACGTGTCGGACAATGTCGGCAGAGAATCGGATTACAAAACGCTCATATCCGCTCATGACGGCAATGCCACAGTGTATGAACTCAAAAACTTAATCGGTTTTGAAGACGCAAACACGCTTTTGCTTTCGGATAAGTATATTTATTCTTTCTTAAAAGGCACATGGAGAACGGGAAGCAGCAGCAGCTACTATTACAGCAGATACAGCTATTATTCAAGCTATCGCTATATTCAGTATTATGATTCGGGTTCGAGTACGCGCTGTTCGTATAATTTGCCTGTAACGGGCGGAGATTATTATAAGCTTTCAGACGGTTTTCACTATACGGGCAGTGATTCGTCGGGCTGGCATAAAGAATGGAAATTTGAAATCATAAACGAAAACAAGATTAGGGTGTATTGCTATAAAGACAGCAGTTCATACGTTTTGGAAAGAGAATAATACGGAGGTGTTTTTGATTGAGTAATGAGCTTTTGGAACGTCTTAAGCAAAACGAACAGCAATTAAAACAAATGGAAAAAACGCTTGAGGCGGAAATTTCATCAAACAGCCTTCCTGCGGATGAAATCAAGAAAAGACAGGAAAAGCTTTCAAAGGTGAGAAATTCCATAAAAAATACGGAGGCGCAGTTATCCGAGTTTGGCATAAGCAAAAAGGCTGACAGCGTTTCTGCTCCCGAAAAATCGGGAGGAAACAAGGTCGGCTTGATAGCTGCGGTAATATTGTCGGGTGTTATAATTGCGGGAATTATTATCATGCTGATAGTGCTTTTCCCACAAAATAACGAAACGGACGTTGCCGAAAATAACGCGCCGTATAATCCGACCGCAACCGAGGAGCAGAAAAAGCTTAACCTAAACGGCGATAAAAAAGAGAAAGAAAATAAGGTTTTGACCAAAGAAAACTTTGGGATAGATAAGCTGTGCAATGAAATTGTAACTGATTTTGATACAAAATATGTTGGGAAAAACATTGATTTTTCGCTTTACATAAAGGATTTGAAAACAGGTGAAAAGGCTGTGTATAACAATCATAAAATGAACAGTGCAGGTCTTATAAAGCTTTTTATAATGAATACCGCATTTTTAAAAAACGAAAGCGGGGAAAATCCGCTTACAGCCGATGAAAAAACGGCAGTTAAGCGTATGATTGAAGAAAACCACAACGAATCCAGCAGTATTTTGATTGACAAGTACGGCATGGAAACAATTAATTCCACAAGTGCAAGCCTCGGATATAACGATTCTGATCTTCAGAGAAAAATGTATGACAAGGTACCTCCCGAAGGACCTTCGGGAAAAGAAAATTATACTTCGGTTGAGAATGTCGGACGTCTTTTGGAAAATATTTATTTAAAGAAAGATGTAAGCCCTGCCGCCGATGAAACTATGTACGGCTATTTAAAAA
>USLP01000189.1 GCA_900555525.1 uncultured Eubacteriales bacterium | reverse complement strand
TTAGATGTTATCAATACGGCGGGCATTTTCGCGCGCTCTATGATCTGTATGAGAAAAACGAGCTGACGAGCGCGATAAACCGCGTTGTGGAAGACGTCAACCATCGTTTCACTTTAGACGTTCTGACGAAAGATTTTATGTCTCATGATTTGGGGATTTCGGCAAGGAATTTGCGAAACGACAGGCAGAATCAAAACGATATTCTTGATAGAATCGACAAAGAAGAATTTACAAAGCGGCTTAAGAATCTGCTCGAAATCAGAAATAAAGAAGAACAAATCGTAACGATTTCGGAAGATCATAGAAGATAAATGAAAGAGTATCTCGACGCTTTGGATTTAACGGTTGATATCGATATTCAGACGTTGCCTGTCGGTCGGGAAAAGAACTACAAAACTGTTTTTACTCAACCGGGAATGAGATATTCGCAAGCAAAAGAACTCGTGCAATCGTTGCTTGAAGACGGGGAGTTTCAGGAGCTTTCAATAGATGAAAGAAATGCGGTTATCGAACGGATTTTAAGCGATATAAAGGGCAGAATGATGGAAGACATCGTGTTGCTCGAAACAAAGATTGCGAATCCGAAAAAGCAGGTATTTCAGCTTCAGTTTGCTGTCGGCGAATTCGATATGGTTGTTGCGGATAATGCGAATGCAACTTGTGAAATTTACGAAGTAAAGCACAGCAAGGAACAAGCGAAAGAGCAATTCAGGCATTTGATTGACGAAGAAAAACTGAAAAACACGGAATTCAGATACGGGAAAATCACGAAGAGAACGGTCATCTATCGCGGAGAAAATGCAACTCTCGAAAACGGAATAGAATACAGAAACGTAGAAGATTATTTGAAAACGCTCCGTTGAGAATCAAACTGTATGGTTCGAAAACGGAACGGAAAAAGCGAGAAAACCGAAAAACAGAAATTCAAAACGGCTGATAAAATCAGCTATTTTGGGCAACGCAGACATCTACGTTGACCGAAATTACTGATTCGGTCAAAAAAGAGTCAAAAACGCTTGTTTTTGACTCTTTTTGTATGTTTTTTGCCCATTTTTGAGGGGGACTTCAAGGTCAACATAGGTTAGTTGACCATGTCGATTTCATTGCTGATTTTTGGCGTTTTTTTGAAAAATCAAGGTTTGAACTTACAACATACCGATTTTAGCCATTTTTTAAGGGAGGTTTGCCCTACATTTTAGCACCAACCTAAAAAATTTTTTTTAGGATTTTTTAGAAAAAGAATTTTAAGCGTAACCGTTTGGTTGCGCTTATTTTATACATAAAGGTGTCTGCTTTCTTGTACACCTTGTTCTTTACAAAAGTGGACGAATATGGTATAATGTTATTGTAAAATGCGATAGGTATAGGTAAAAGCCGATGAAGCAAGAAAACGCTTATAAAATCAAACTCTTGAAGTTACTCGAAATCTTACGCAGGACTCAGATGAGGATCATTATATAGGGACGACGGAGCTTATAGATAAACTTGCCGATATGGGCATTGTCTGCGACCGTCGCACTTTATATAAGGATATAGAGGTGCTGAACAATTTTGGTTATGAGGTTTTTTGCGAAAAGTCCCCGGGAAAGCCGAATTGCTATTGTGTTGCCGATAGAAGTTTCGACGTTCCCGAACTGCGTATTCTTATGGATGCGGTGCAAGCGGCGAGCTTTGTTACGCCGAGTAAAACAGAAGTTTTGCTTGATAAGATTGCCGATCTCGGCGGAAGCCATCGCGCCGAACTTCTGCAAAGTAATATCGTGCGATTTAATACGACTAAAAGCACGAACGAGAATATCTTTTATGCTATAAGCGAAATCAATTCGGCGATAGAGAACAATAAAAAGGTTTCGTTCGAGTATTTCGATTTCAACGAAAAGCACGAGCGCGTATATCGTAAAGACCACAAACGTTATTTCGTAAATCCGCTTGCTACCATATTCGATGACGACAATTATTATCTGATTGCTTATTACGGGAAACATCCCGGCGTTGTTCATTACCGAATCGACCGTATGGACAAGGTGGAAATGGTGGAAGAGCAGCACAAAGAACCTTATAACGGCGAGCCGATTGATCTGAAACATCATAAAAAGACTATTTTCGGAATGTTTCAGGGCGAAACGCAGGAAGTGGAATTCCAAACTGATAAGTGTCTTTTGGACGTGATATTCGATATATTCGGCGATAATATTATGTTTGAACCGATAGATGATAATACGGTTGCTTTTAAAGCCGAGGTGCAGGTTAGCCCTACATTTTTAGGTTGGTGCTGTTCGTTCGGGGATAAGCTAAAAGTCCTTTCTCCCGAAAACGTTGTAGATAATATAAAGACGTATCTTGATAAAACGAAAAAAATATATGAAAATTAAAATTAGCTTCTTCGCGTTTTGTATTTGTATGCTATAAGAGACGGCAGAATGACAGAAAAATTCTTGCAAATACAGTTAGTTGGGAAGAAAAATGAGCAGTTGTGTCAAAAAATAGAGAATATGCTCACTTTTACGTTGAAATTTTTTATGGTATATGCTATAATTATAAGTATAAAAATAGTATGGCGGTGAGCATATGACTGTTAGCTACAAAAAACTATGGAAACTTTTGATTGATAAAAATCTAAAGAAGAAAGATTTAATCCGTATGTCAGGGATAAGCAATTATACTCTTAATAAGTTAAATGCCGGAAAAAGTGTCACCACTGATACTTTAGTAAAAATATGCGCGACATTGCATTGTGGTATTGACGATATTATGGAAATAGTTGAAGAAGAGTGATGAGACCAAGTGCTTGGGACAAATACGAAGTTGCGCTCCTGATTGATATGTATCAAAGAATCAAAGCGGGCGCGATCAGCAGAGAGGCGGGATTGGCTGAACTCTCCAATAATCTGCGTCAAATGGCAATCAATAGAGGCGTTCAAATTGATGACGTGTATCGGAATTTGAGCGGCATGAGCTGGCAGATGGCAATTATTGACAAGATGTTTACCGAGAGGTATTCATACGGCAGGAAGCCGGCCGCCGTTTTCACTGAGATGGTTGCTTTATATAACGACGAAAGAGAGCAATATAAGGGTATTGATTTCGTATTGAATTGTGATAAAGAAAGAAAACCCGGAATAATGAGCATATCTTTCCCCGGGCGAGATAGTGAACAGTTGTTGCATAGGTTGGATCTTAAAGGGATTATGATTTCCACAGGTGCAGCATGCAATAGTGTGAATATGTTAAAACAAAATCACAAATTTGTCAATAATCTAATGCGAAAAATCGCCAAAAAACCCTTAAACGCGCGTATTGCAATATAAAAAGCAATAAATCTGCAACTTTTTGCAACATGAATACATTGACTTACATAGCAAAGTTTGTTACAATTTAAAGCATAAAAGGGAAAAGGCGGCTAACTATGTCAATTCAGGTAAAAAACAAACATTTTCTGCTCGAAACCGAAAATACCACGCTTATATTAAGGGAATATTGCGGTTTTTTGGAACAGGTATATTACGGCGCCAAAATTCCCGATTATAACTTGGATTATTTAAGGAACGACCAGATTTTCGGGTTTTGTTCTTACGATAAAAACATCGGGTTAAGATACATTTACGCGGGCGCGAAATACGAATATTCGGGCGACAACACGGGCGACGGGCGCTTGCCTGCGCTTAACGTTATCGACGAAAACGGATTTATAGGGTGCAGGCTTAAATATAAAGGATTTGAACTTGTAAATTCGCTTCCGCAGGATTATGATATGCCTGCGGTACGCGGGCTTGAAAAGGGCATAAAAATAACCCTTTTCGACGAAGAAAAAGGCATTTCTGCCGACCTTTATTATTTTATAGCCGAAGATTGCGACGTTATTTGCAGATTCGCGCGCATAAACAACGACGGCGAGAGCAAAATTTCGCTGGTTAAAGCGGCAAGTTTGCAACTCGATTTCGAAAATCCCGATTTCGAAGCGATAACTTATTCGGGTTG